>NZ_JBNNMG010000009.1:0-18790 GCF_050272555.1 Lysinibacillus sp. NPDC047702
CGAGACCCTGCACGGAGCGTCAGCGCAGGAAGCGGCTCGTCGCTCGCCCACAGGAAAGCGAGTAGCCTGGAACGGAAATCACCTTCATTTTGACTTAGTAGTATTCACAAAAAGTCCCTTGACCATTTAGTTTTTCAACACTATGAAGAATGTACTGATCCAACAAAGGATCAGTACATTTTTTTTGAAATTTATTGAAACAAATTGAGGTTTTATCGAAACTTTTTCGTGAAATATCGAAACAAGCCCAAGCTTTATCGAAACAACACCCCTAAATAAATTGAATTATCAAAAAAATAAATTTATACTAAATAAAAGTAAACACTTTCAATCTAGTGATTTCGATTTGGAGAAATGTACAAGCCTTTTTTGTTGTAAAGACTGCAAGTTTATGGGGGTGTATATAGTGAAAGCAAATCGTTTAGTGTTTGAAAATGCCATAGATATTAATCCGCGTTCGGGCATTATAAAGTTCAATGGAAATCGAATGATCCTAAAATCAGCTGAGGCACTTGGATTTTTTAGGCGTGATATTATTCAAACGTTGAATATGGAGCGAGCAAAGGGTTTTTTATTACGCTATGGTTGGGCGTGTGGCTATAGTGCTGGTGGCTCTATTGAGAAAATGTACAATTGGAAAGAGTTAAAAGAGTTGATAAGAGCTGGTGCTGCAATCCATACATTAGAGGGCGTTGTCAGTGTAGAAATTGATGTACTTGAAATAAGTGACGATAAATTTGAAATGGAAGGCAAGTGGTTCCATTCTTATGAGGCGGAGGAGCATGTTCGCCATTTTGGCTTTAGTGACGAAAGTGTATGCTGGACCTTGATTGGTTATGTAGCAGGCTTTCTAGCAAAAACTTATTCAAGAGAAGTCGTTGTTTTTGAGGAAAAATGTCGTGGTAAATGTGATGACTATTGTAAATTTGTCGTTAGAACTAAGGAGCATGTTACAGCAGAGCAATTAGATTTATTACGATATTTTCAAGAAACCTCCTTATCTGATGAATTAGACGCTACGTATAATGAATTAAAATCACTGAATAATTCTATCCTATATTCTGACACCATCCACAAACAAATGACACATGCAATGCTTGAGGGCTATACGTTAAATCAACTCTTACATCTTTTAAGTGATGCGTTGCAATGTAGTGTAATAATTGAGCGGAGATACTTATTGAAGCCAATTGGTTATTATTTTATGCATAAGGATGATGAACAGCTTTATATAGAAGGAAATCGTAAGAAAAAAGAGTTTCGACATGAGTATGAGATTATGACTATGAAAAAGCAATTGGGGACTTTAGTGATTCTTAGCCATAATGAGCTAATGCGAGAGCAGGAAATGATTATTGAACGCGCTGTGACGGTATTCTCAATTTATTTATATACACAGATGCAAATTGCTCAATCACAATGGCAAAGAAAGTCCGATTTTTTAGATGAAATCATGAGTAGACAATCTTCCACAGAGGCACTCATTAAAAAGGCCCGTAGCATTTTCTATTTTGATCCTAGTAAAAACAATCGTGTAATAGTCATAACATCTGAGTATGAGGAACCTGAAACTTTGCATAGCTTTTTAATAACAGAGTATTTAAATATTGAGTGTTTTATTAAAAATCAAGAAATCCTACTTATTTTAGAGGATTGTGAAAAGAATATCGAATATATGTCAGATTTTGTTAGTGTATTAACAAAACGATTAAAAGAGCGGTTTAAGCAATCTATATTCCAAATTGGTGTGGGGAAAAATGCCGATAAGTTAGAAGAAATCGGAAACAGCCACAATGAGGCTAGACTGATTTGTCAATTTCTACGATATGCAGCACCTGGACAGACACAATCTGCAATTTACGAAAACTTTCAGCATATTATGTTATTTTTAAAGACAACAAACCCAAGGGAGCTCTTACAGTTCTATGAAGAGGTGCTAGGTCAGCTAATAAAATATGATGAGCAAAATAATGCAACACTTGCCCATACTTTAGAGGTTTTTTTAAACCACAGTGGTAATGTCAATAAAACAGCAAAGGCTTTGAGTCTTTCAATTCCAGGATTCCGTTATAGAATGGAAAAAATTGAAACTTTATTGCAAGAAGATTTACGGACAGGAGATGGACGCTTTCGATGCCAGTTAGCCCTGAAAATCTATTACGTGATGAAAGCATTAGAAAATAAAAAGTAAGAAAAGTCAGCGAACTTGCTGGCTTTTTTCTATTTTCTGCATATATTCCTTTCAAATTTGAAGGAAAAACAGTAGAATTCTATACTTTTTATTAATTATCTAAAAATTCCGAAAGAATTATATTTAAATAGACATGTCAAACAAGAAAAAATAATTGTAGGGGGGAAGGGAATGGTTGTAAAGCAAGGTACGAAGCCATTGACAGGGCAGGAATATTTAGAAAGTTTAAAGGATAGTCGGGAAATTTGGTTACATGGTGAACGTGTAAAGGATGTCACGACTCATCCAGCTTTTCGGAATTCGGCACGATCGATATCACGTTTATATGATGCCATGCATGACCCAAAATACAAAGATATTTTAACTTGTGAAACGGATACGGGTAGTGGAGGTTATACCCATAGTTATTTCCGTGCAGCACGTAGCGCGGATGATTTAATTAAAGGACGGGATGCTATTGTTGCTTGGGCCCGCCTTACATATGGGCAGATGGGGCGGACACCAGACTACAAGGCTTCATTCCTTGCAACACTTGGTGGAAATCCTGAATACTATTCACCTTATCAAGAAAATGCGAAGCGTTGGTATAAGGAGTCACAAGAACGAAATTGGTTCTTTAATCATGCAATTGTGAACCCGCCTGTAGATCGACACAAAGATGTCCATGAAGTAGGGGATGTTTTTATCCAAGTGGAACGTGAAACGGACGAAGGTTTGATTATTAGTGGCTCGAAGATGGTAGCTACAGGCTCAGCTATAACTAATTACAATTTTGTGGGCACGTATGGTTTACCGATTAAAGATAAAAAATTTGCTGTTGTCTTTATTGCCCCAATGGATGCCCCTGGTGTAAAGCTTATTAGTCGCGCATCGTATGAGATGACGTCTGCGGTTATGGGGAGTCCATTTGATTATCCGCTAAGTAGTCGTTTCGATGAAAATGATGCAGTACTTGTATTTGAGCAAGCGCTTATTCCATGGGAAAATATTTTAATTTATGAAGATATGCAAAAGACAACTTCATTCTTTGTAGAAAGCGGTTTCATTAATCGCTTTACTTTCCAAGGTGTCACACGCTTAGCGGTGAAATTAGATTTTATTATTGGTGTATTGTTGAAGGCATTAAAGACGGCAGGCACTGATCAATTCCGTGGTGTTCAGGTTCATATTGGAGAAATTATTGCTTGGCGTCATATGTTCTGGTCATTAAGTGATGCGATGGCATTGAACCCTGAGAAAAAAGAAAATGGCATCGTTATTCCGAATTTAAATGGTGGACTAGCCTATCGCGTATTTTTACAGGAAGGTTGGCCAAAGATTAAAGGCATTATTCAGCAAATTGTAGCAGGGAATTTAATTGTCCAGCCATCTAGCGCAAGAGATTTTTTAAACGAGGAATTCCGTCCGACATTAAATAAGCTTTATCGTGGTTCAAATGGTATTGAAGCGCTTGAAAAAATTAAAACCATAAAGCTACTTTGGGATGCAATTGGTACTGAATTTGGTGGTCGGAGTGAATTATACGAACGTAATTATGCTGGAAATCATGAGGATATCCGATTACAAACATTATTTGGCGCTCAAGGCAGTGGTAAAACAGATGAGTTTATTGCTTTTGCTGAGCAATGTATGGCTGATTACGATTTAACAGGGTGGACAGATCCGACTTGGGTTAATCCTGATGATGTGAATTATTTTACAAATAAATAATGATAACAGTAGGGGGAATGTTTGATGACAAATTTTGATGTAGCGCAATTAGCGCATGTGGAGCTTTTTACGCCAAAGCCAGAGGAATCTTTAAAGTTTTTCACAGATTATATGGGGCTACAAATTACAGCACGTGAGGGGCAATCGGTTTATCTACGAGGCTATGAAGATTTTTATCATCACACACTAAAGCTTACGGAAGGAAAGGAAGCAGGCCTTGGACATTCTGCATGGCGAGCAAGTTCACCAGAAGCGCTGGAGCGTCGTGTCGCATCTTTAGAAAAAAGCGGTTACGGAAAAGGTTGGATTGATGGCGATTTAGGTCATGGTCGTGCTTACCAATTCGTCACACCAGATGGACACAATCAAGAAATTTTGTGGGAAGTAGATTATTTCCAGCCAGCTGAAGATCAAAAAACTTTATTAAAAAGTCGTCCGCAAAAGCGTCCATTAATGGGTATTCCAGCACGTCGTTTAGATCATATCAATTTAATGTGTAGGGATGTAGCAAAAAACCGTGAGTTTATGTCTGAGCATTTAGGCTTCAAGTTACGTGAACAAATTGTTCTGAACAATGATGAAGAAATCGGAGCATGGATGAGTGTTAGTCCACTTGTACATGAGGTAGCGTTAATGAACGACCAAACTGGCAACAGTGGCCGCTTCCATCATATTGCATTTTGGTACGGTTATCCTCAGCATCTTATGGATACGGCAGATATTTTTGTGGAAAATGGTATTCAAATAGAGGCTGGCCCTGGAAAACATGGTGTAAGTCAAGCGTACTTCATGTATGTAATGGAGCCTGGTGGCAATCGAGTTGAATTATTTGGCGATTCAGGCTACCTGATTTTCGATCCTGATTGGAAGCCGATAACATGGCGCGAGAATGAGTTAGATGAAGCGATTATTTGGTATGGCTCTCCACTACCAAATGAGTATTTCTTGTATGGCACACCAGATCGAGCAGTAAAGGTTCCAGTGAAGTAAAAAAGTCCAAACAGCTGTCTTAAATACTACTTCAAAGTATTTGAGACAGCACTATATCATGAGGAGGTTATGTAATGGAGGATCGTCTATTTAGAAATGCGATGGGGAAATTTGCAACAGGTGTCACAGTGATTACAACAAATGTTAATGGCAAAATACATGGCATGACTGCAAATGCGTTCATGTCTGTTTCACTTGATCCAAAATTAGTTGTCATCTCTATTGGTGAAAAAGCTTCTATGCTTAAGCATATCCAACAAAGCGGTACATTTACTGTCAATTTTTTATCGGCTCAACAGCAAGAGCTGTCAATGCTATTTGCTGGACAAATCAAAGAAAAGCGGAATGTAACATTCGGTGATTTACAAGGTGCACCGACAATTGAAGGTGCTATTGCACAAGTAAGCTGTGAGGTGGCAAGCACGTATATAGAAGGTGATCATACGTTATTTATTGGACGAGTGAAAAACATTCATCTAGAAGATGGGGAGCCATTGCTATTTTTTAATGGACGATATGGAGCATTATCATCGGAAACACCGGTGCAGATCTAGGAGGAGGTAGGCATGGATAGACAATTATACGCAAAGAAATTACAGGAAGCTGAGGTGTCGAAGCAACCTATCGCCCCTTTAACATCTACTATTCCAGATATAACTGTAGATGACGCTTATGCTATACAATTACTTCAAATTGCTGCAAAGCAACAGGAGGGGAAGCATATTGTCGGTAAGAAAATCGGCTTAACGAGTAAGGTAATGCAGCAGCAATTTAATGTGTCAGAGCCAGACTACGGTCATATTTTATCGAATATGGTGGAGGTCGATGGTGCAACAATTTCACTAAATCATTTTATTCAGCCAAAGCTGGAATTTGAGATTGCGTTCGTTTTAAAGAAGGACTTGTACGGGCCAAATATTACAGTGGAGGATGTTGTTGAGGCAACGGATTACATCGTCCCTGCATTAGAAGTAATTGATAGCCGGATAGCTGATTGGAAAATTCGTTTTGAAGATACTGTTGCAGACAATGGTTCCTCTGCGATGGTGATTATTGGTGGAAATCCTACAAAATTGCTAGATGTAGACTTACCGCATATGGGTATGAATGTTTACCGAAACGGTGAGTTGTTTGATAGTGCCGCTGCTGCCGCTGTAATGGGTGATCCATTACGTGCAGTTGCATGGTTAGCTAATAAGCTTAGTAAATATCATATCGGTTTACAGGCAGGTGAATTTGTGTTGGCAGGTGCTTTGACAGCCGCAGTCACAATTGAGGACGGAGATACGTTTGTAGCAGAGTTTGCTCATTTAGGTGCTGTGTCCGCTACGTTTAGGCTGAAGGAGGAGAAATGAAGATGGCAAAACTAAAGGTTGCGATTTTAGGCTCGGGTAATATCGGTACCGATTTAATGTACAAAATCGAACGTAGTGAGTACTTATCAATGAGTGTCATGGTAGGAATTGACCCTGCATCTGAGGGAATTCAACGTGCAAAGTCTCTTGGTTATCTTACAATCACAAATGGAATTGAAGGATTAGTGGCCTGTCCAGAGCTCTTTGATATGGTGTTTGATGCCACAACGGCAAAGTCACATTCGATACACAGTGAGAAAGTGCTTGCTCTTGGTAAAAAGATTATTGATTTAACGCCAGCTGCTATTGGTCCATTTGTTGTGCCATGTGCTAATTTGAAAAAATTCGCAACGGCCGACAATGTCAATATGGTGACTTGTGGTGGGCAAGCGACTATTCCAATTGTCTATGCGATTAATCAAGTAGCTGATGTTGAATATGCGGAAATTGTTGCTACAGTAGCAAGTAAAAGCGCTGGACCTGGTACTCGGGCTAATATTGATGAATTTACAAGAACTACAGCAAGGGCAATAGAGGACGTGGGAGGAGCGAGCAAGGGCAAGGCCATTATTATTTTAAATCCAGCTGATCCACCGATTATGATGCGTGATACTGTGCATGTTTTAGTAAATGAGCGTAATAGGGAGCAAGAAATTTTAAAAGCTATTGAAGATATAGTGCGAGCTGTTCAACAATATGTACCAGGATATCGACTGACAAGTGCTCCTATTTTTAATGGTCAACAAGTATCAATTTTTTTAGAGGTGGAGGGAGCAGGAGATTTCTTCCCGACCTATTCAGGAAATCTAGATATTATGACGGCTGCAGCAGTACAAGTAGGGAATGAGATTGCTAAACAGCAACATGCAACAGTGAAATCGAACTAAACGGAGGTGAGTGTAATGAAAAAAATAACAGTTTTAGATGTGACATTACGTGATGGTAGTCATTCTATGCGTCATGCATTTACAGAGCAGCAGGTGAGAGCGGTTGCGCGCGGTTTAAGGAAGGCAAAGGTGAAATATTTTGAGGTATCCCACGGAGATGGATTAGGGGGCTCCTCATTACAGTATGGATTTTCTAAGGTAGATGAACTGAAGTTAATAGAAGCAGCACAAGAAGAATGTGGGGATTCGGCTATTTCGGTGTTAATTTTACCAGGCATTGGTGTAAAGGAAGATTTAAAAGACGCGGTAAAGGCTGGAGCTAAAATGGCCCGTGTTGCAACCCATGTAACCGAGGCTGATGTTGCTGGTCAACATATTTACTTAAGTCGGGAGCTAGGATTGAAAACAGTTGGATTTTTAATGATGGCACATATGGCTCCAACATCTGTAATCGTTGAACAGGCAAAATTATTTGAGAGTTACGGTGCTGAAATTATTTATGTGACAGATTCAGCAGGTGCTATGCTTCCTCATGAGGTTAAGGAACGAGTAGCTGCATTAAAGTCGCATGTTTCCTGTGAGATTGGCTTTCATGCACATAATAATTTATCACTTGCTATGGCTAATACAATTGCTGCTGTTGAAGCGGGTGCTACGTATGTGGATGGTAGTTTACGCTGTTTGGGTGCAGGTAGTGGGAATACACAAACGGAGGTAATGGTGGCTGTTTTTGATCGTCTAGGCTATGAAACTGGTATTGATTTATATAGTGTAATTGATGTTGCGAATGAAGTGGTTGCACCCTTTATGCCTCGTCCTCAAGAAATAACAGGCTCTAGTTTAATAATGGGCTACGCAGGTGTTTACTCTAGCTTTTTATTATTTACGCAGGAAGCGGCAAAGAAATATAACGTAGATGAGCGTGAAATTTTAGTGGAGCTTGGCAAAATGAAGGCAGTAGGTGGGCAAGAGGATTTAATCGCAGAAATTGCTCGAAAGTTAGCCAATCATAAGCAGACAGTAAACTAGAAGCGGAGGAACGCCCGATGATGAAAACCGATACGTTAGATCAAATTGCGTATGAGTTGTATAAAGCAGAGCGAGATAGGTCAGAGGTTACGAAGTTTGTTGATCAATATCCAGAGCTGACAGTGGAAACTGCCTATAATATTCAAGATAAATTAATTGAACTGAAATGTATGCATGAGGAAACAACTATTTCAGGGCTAAAGCTTGGGTTAACGAGTAAGGCAAAGCAACAAATGATGGGAGTTCATGAGCCTTCTTACGGTGTGCTGTTAGCGAATATGGAGTTAAATGCAAAGCTGCCGATTTCATTAAAATCTCTCATTCACCCGAAAATTGAACCAGAGATTGCCTTTGTATTTAAGCAGGATTTGGGTGGCCCGATTGTAACCGTTGCACAGGTGTTGGAAGCAACTGATTATATTGCGCCTGCAATGGAGATTATCGATAGTCGTTATTTAAATTTTAATTTTACATTACCAGATGTAATCGCTGATAACTCTTCTTCCTCTCGTTACATAGTGAGTTCGCAAAAATATGCGGTAAACGAGGTGGATCTTGTGAATATGGGCTGTATTTTCATGCAAAATGATGAGATTTTTGCGACAAGTACAGCGGGTTCAGTGATGGGACATCCAGCACGAGCCATAGCATGGATGGCTAATAAATTAATCGCTCGTGGACAACATATACGAGCTGGAGATATTGTGCTGAGTGGCGCGTTAACAGGCTCTGCAACAATGCATGCAGGGGATAACTTTACTGTAAGCTTTGACGGAATGGAGTCATTAACAGTTCAAGTAGAACGATAGCAAAGGGGGGCAGGTGGAATGCCATTTATTCAAATAACATTTATTGAGGGACGGACACCAGAGCAAAAGGAACGGTTAATTGCAGAAGTAAGCCAAACCGTTTCATCTGTATTAGATGCACCACTTGAAACAGTTCGTGTGTGCTTAAATGAAATCCCAAGCACTCATTGGGGAATTGCAGGGAAGTCTATACAACGTCGTCAAAATGAATAATAAGGAGTGGTCTACGATGGAGAATACACAAACGAAATTGAAAGAAGTTAAACTATTTATAAATGGAGAATATGTTGAATCTTCTTCTCAAACATTATTCGAGGTGAAAAATCCTGCGACCCAGGAAATTATTGCAAAAGTTCATGAAGCAAGCTTTGAAGATGTGGATCGGGCGTGTGAAGCAGCACGGCAAGCTTTTGAAGTAGGTCCTTGGCGTACAATGCCTTTATCTGAGCGTTTAGCGAAAATTCGTCGGATGGCAGAAATTATTCTAGAACGCAAAGAGGAGTTAGCGCGCCTTGAAGCATTAGATGTTGGTAAGCCTTATCAAGTAGCATTAGAACGTGAGATTCCTCGTGCCGCGGAAAATTTGAAATTTTTTGCTGATTTTATGGAACAGCAAGGTGGCGAAGTATATCCGATGGACGATGCTTATTTAAATTATACGCGCTATGAACCAGTAGGGGTTGCAGCATTAATAACACCTTGGAATTTACCGTTTATGCTAACAACGTGGAAGCTTGGTCCATGCTTGGCTTCGGGAAATACAGCGGTCATAAAACCAGCAGAAATTACACCATTAACTGTATCGTTACTTGGTGAGATTGCACAACAGGCGGGGATTCCAGATGGGGTTGTTAACGTTGTCCACGGCTTTGGAGTACAATCAGCAGGGGAATTTATGACGACACATCCTGAAGTTGATTTAATTTCCTTCACAGGGGAAACGACGACAGGGAAAGCAATCATGAAAAACGGTGCTGATTCATTGAAAAAAGTTTCCTTTGAATTAGGAGGGAAGGCGGCAAATATTATTTTTGAAGATGCGAACTTAGAAAAAGCCATCCCTATATCGATTCAAGCAGCATTTATGAACTCTGGTCAAGTTTGTCTAGCAGGGTCACGTATTTTAGTGCAACGTTCAATTTTAGATGAATTCCTTACACGTTTTAAAGAAGCGGCTGCAGCATTAGTTGTTGGGGATCCGCAAGATTCAAAGACGAATATGGGACCAGTCGTAAGTGAAACACATTATAATAAGGTAACGAGTTATTTAAGTGTAGCTGAATATGAAAATTCTACACTTATTTATGGTGGTAAACGACCTGAATTACCAGCTCAATTAAGTACGGGGTATTATTTACAGCCGACAATTTATTTACAAGAAAATCCGCAAGCTCGCATTTGCCAAGAGGAGATTTTCGGTCCTATCGTTACAATTATCCCGTTTAATACAGAGGAAGAGGCACTTGCAATAGCTAATGGAACAGAGTACGGTTTAAATGCAGTTGTCTGGACCGAAAATTTACAGCGTGCACACCGTATTTCTCATGATGTACGTGCAGGTACAATTTGGGTAAATTGCTGGTTTGTGCGCGACTTACGAGCTCCTTTTGGAGGCTTTAAAAAGAGTGGCATAGGACGTGAAGGCGGCCACCATAGCTTGGAATTTTTCACAGAAGCAAAAAATATATGTATAGCGTTGAAATGAAAATAATCAGTGGAGGACGAAAAGGCCCTCCACTGATTAAAATGCACTTTATCGAAAAAATTTGATGAGGTATCGAAATAAATTGAGGTTTTATCGAAACTTTTTAGAGAAATATCGATTAAAAATGTACATTAAATGCAAGATACAGCCATGTAAAGGCAGTTGCAATAAATAGTTGAACCACAGCGCTCGCTATTAGGTAACCTCGAGGTTCGCCAGCTTTTTTTCGATAGTATATTTGCATTATAGAGTAGATTGTAAATAAGCTATATATTGTCGTTACGTGTATAGAATGCCAAAGTAAATAAATTGCGTATAAAATACCTGAAAACAAGACAAGCATGATGGCATTTGCGGTTGCATGTTCAACTGTAGCAGCGAAAAAGCGCCGTTCGGTATGAGGCATTCTTTTTTTAGCTAGCCAAAGTGTAAAGTGTGTAAGTAATATGAAAATATTTCCTAAAATCATCTTGGTGGAACGTTTATCATCGTAGTATAACTCTATTGAACTAAACGCATTTTCTGATTGAATGGCATGCTCAGTTTGGATATTAAAGAGAGTATCATAGTTTATTACCTTCCATTTCTCTTGTGATCCATCAGAATAGACAATCAATAAGTCTTGAGGTTTAATGTAACGATTTGCTTCCCACTGCTGAGCTGTTACTGAAACTGTAGGCGCATGTTCCATTTGTTCTTCAAGCTGAGATAATAGTTGTTTATTAGTATAGCATTGCTGAGGTATATAAAGGCATGATGCTTTTGCGATAAACGTTTTTTTATTTTCATTAGTTTGTACATAGACTTTAGCAATTGTTTTATTCGAATCTGCTGTGAGTGGCAGGTCAGTCGGTCTTTGGATAAAAGACAAAATTAATATCGAAAGAATGGTCATAAATAGTAGAGACACTACAGGAATCTGCCAAGCTTTTTTTGTTGCCCGTTTTTCTATTGTCGTAGGTGTAGTAATATTGTGTAGTATTTTTTCCTGCTGTTGCTTTGTCAGCTTTAGGTCACGTAAATGTTGCCAAGACTTTTCATAGCTCTTCATCAAATTCACCTCCAAGTTGCTTTTTTAATGCAACAAGTGCACGTTTTAAAGTGTTTTTTACTTTCCCTTCATTCCAGCCCAAGACATCACAGGTCTCCTGAATGGTTAAGCCCTCAATCTTTCGTAAAATAATAACATCTCGATAAGTAAGCTTAAGTCTGCTAATTGCAAGATAAAGCGACTGTGCATCTTCTTGCTGAGTTATCCATTGATGTGGGGAGGTAGGGTCTTGCTCCTCATGATCGTTTAAAAAAGGGACAAATTGAATAAGTCTTTTGCGGCGGTAATGATCGTAGGCTAGATTACGTGCAGTGCTCCTTAACCATGCTAGTTCAGCACCTTCTTTAATTGTCTGCTGGTATTTGAAAAAGCGAATAAATGTCTCCTGTGTGAAATCCTCCGCTAACTTTTCATCATTGAGTAAGTAATATAAGTATTTAAAAATGGTTTGATTATGTAGATAAAACTGTTCTTCAAACATCCAGCCTCTGCACCTCCTTTTCTTTAAAGACGAATGACTTTGCGAAAAGTATCATTTTAACTAAAAAAACGCACTTGCCAAACATGGCTAAGTACGTTTTATATTACATAATATCTTTCCGAGATTCACGACGCCAAGCATAGCGCGTAAGTATGACTGTAAGGCTAATCAGTAGAATGTAGCCAGCTGGTGCAAGCCATTTAGGATGCCAAATCCAAATAATATCTGTAATCATAAACTTTGTGACCCCAGCTATCATACCAAACATAACAACAATTTGAATGCCAATCAATGCAATTGTATTGTGGGCAAATACCGAAATAGCCATCGATACTATTCCTAAAAGTACTGCTCCAATAAAGACTGCAGTAATTGTTAAAATGATATATTGGAAAAACGTCATATCGTACCAGTAATAGTACCAGCTAAATGAAGATAAAGGTAAGTCAAAATGGGAAGAAGTGTTATTTGTTGTATACATGGCTAAATAAATAAACATTAATACAATTGTTATAAACACTGCACTGACAAGCCCTGCAAGCCATTTTGTCCAAAATATTTGCCGTCCCTTTTTCGATGTATATTGCAATGGAATAATAGATGTTACCTTGTCTCTAAGAAAAATAGGAGATAGCAGAATAGCTATGCTAAATAAGATAATAATAGCTAAATTTTCTGTAATACTACGAAAATTATCTAATACAATGCTAGAGTATATCGTATGCTTTCTGTCATTCAATATCTGTTCAAAGCGCTGCTGCTGTGCTCCAGATGTGCGTTCAATTTCACCTTGAAGTGATTTTTCATGGTATTGGTAGCGTTCGATTAAACTTTCCCATGCTTGCAATACCCATGGGAAGTCCTCTGTGCTACGAAAAGTAATAGCATCACGATACTCTGAAAGTTGCTCATCTTCCGATTCAATATGACGAAATGCTTCGTATGTTGTAATACCCAACTCCGTAGCTTTCGGGTCATGGTCTAAAAATGCATCTGCCTTCTTTTTCTCCTGCTTGTACATGGCTAATAATTCTTTATATTCTTTTTCATCTATTTCTGCCCCATACTTTGGAATCAGCTGCTGCTCAATTGCAAATGTATCCCCTGCAGGACGACCATTTGGAAAGACTTCGATATGAAATTCTAATAATAACCAATAAAGAAGTATATTAACAAATAAAATTAATGCTACGATCTTCCATGAAAATATTTTCCTCACTTCCATCCAAAATAGCTGCATATTATACAATATCCTTTCTATTAAATCGTCTGATTGCGTATGTTACGCAAGGAGCACTAATAAGCCCACATAAAGCTAGTGTCCAAGCCTCATGATATTTAAACATCATTAAATTAGAGACTCCAGAAAAATACATATGTGGGTTGAGCAAAAGTAATGTTAAATTCAAATGCATAAATAGCATTAGTGTTGGGATACCTTTAAAGAACATTGGTACAACAAACATACTTACGAGAAGTAATATACTTGCTATCCAAGCGAGATAACTATTTTTTATGATAGAACTTATGCAAAATGTTAGGAGTGATATTATAAGTAATGTGATAACGAGAATGGTAATCGTTAATAATAAATACTCCCAATATTCAATAGGCCACCATGTTATGTACGGCCATTTATACTCCCAGTTCAAACCACTGGTAATAAGTGCAGTCCATAAACCAGAAAAATCATATACCGTAAAAAACGTCAGTAATGATAATCCGAATAATGGTAGTAAGATAATGGGAGTTGCCAAAAGACTTGCCATTAATTTATTAAGCATTAAGAGGCGACCTTTTTTTGTCGCGAATGTTACAAGTTGTGTTCGATGTTCAAATTCATAATTCGTAATAAGTGTTGTGAGAAGTACAACTAAAATAACGCCTTCCATAGCGATATTCTTTATAAGATGACGAAATAATTCATTATGCATTTGATAATTACCTGCGAAAAACCAATTCTTATACTCGTTTGTTTCTTTTATTTCTGTTAATCGATCATTTAATTTATCATATTCACTCGTAACAAAGTCAGCTGTCCAGTTAGTAAATCCAAATTCTGTAATCGTTTCTTCCTTTAGCAGTTCAATGTTTAGTTTAGCGTAGCGTTCATCTAAACCTATACCAAGATTAATATACATTTGCATCAAATTTATACGATCAATCTCTTTTTGTTCAGTTAAAGTAGTATTATGGTATTTTTCATAATTCATGGAATTGATAAAAGTGTTTACATCTTGAAATTGAGGATTAAGCTTTTTCACATCTATATTCAAATCTTCCTGCATTTTACGTAAAATCTCATCATTAAAAGTATCACCGTATTTTTCAATAATGACATTTACTATTTTTAATTCATCTTTTTTATAGGAGTTACTAATAACCGTAAAAATATTAAATATAGTAAACAATGCAAGGAGTATTAAAATAGTGGGAGAATATAATGCTTTTTTTATTTCTAACCAAGTAATGCTCATTTGTTATTACCACTCGTATCTTCAGATGCATACTCCACTAAAAACACATCTTCAAGCTGCGGCTCTACTGACTTCCAAGATGGCTCTAATTTTTCTTCAGCTACAAAGCGAACAACCATTTTTCTTTGCTCTTGTTTTTCTGCTAATGTTATATAATTTTTTCGAAATTCAGTGATATCCTCATGACCCATCATTGTTTCAAAGACTTTTCCTGTGAGTATTGAGCAAATATTAACAACAGAATCTTTATGTGAAATGATATTATTTTTTATCATGATAATTTCATTCGCTATAGATTCGATGTCTGATACGATATGTGTAGAAATGATAATAATTCGGTTACGTGCAAGATCTGAAAGCATATGTCTAAAGCGAGCTCTCTCTTTTGGATCAAGCCCTGCCGTTGGTTCATCTAATATGATAATTTTGGGATTACTTAGAAGGGCTTGTGCAATACCTACCCGTTGGATCATTCCGCCTGAGAATTTACGCATTTTTTTATTTTTTACATCTTTGAGAGCCACCATATCAAGAACTTCATCGATTCGATAAGGGACAATTTGTTTATCCATGCCCTTTAATGCAGCTAAATAGTTTAAATATTGCTTTGGTGTAGAATGTTTATAATACCCAAAGTGCTGCGGTAAATAACCAATCTCCTCACGATACGATTGCCCCAATTTTTTGATAGATTGACCTTGATAAAAAATGTCACCAGTTGTTGGATTAATTAGTGTAACAAGCATTTTAATAAGAGTAGTTTTACCAGCGCCATTTGGAGCAAGTAAGCCATATATACCATTGTCAAACTGCAAATTAATATTTCGTAATGCTATAAAATTTCCATATTCTTTTCCTACATTTTGTACAACTAACATTCAACTACTCCTTCCTGACTTTTCGTTAATAAGCGTTTAAATGAATAGAGATGTAATACTAGCACTCCAACTAATAAGACACTATAGGCAGCAATAGGCAATTTATCTAAAAGTTCGCCATATTGTTGATCTACTGTGATAAGCAACAAACTATTTCCTACTATCCATGCCCCTATAAATCCAATACAACGTTTGAAGAATTGTCCATGATAAAGAGTTAAAAGCAGCCCAGATGAAAATAGAAATAATCCGGTTAAAGATAAAAGCACTAGTCGTAATACATCAATCTCAAATTTAAGTGATAATGCTAAAATGAAAGACATATTAACTAAAATAGCTATTCCGCTAAAGAAAAACATACGACATACAAGTACTTGAAAGACAGTAAATTTCATTGTCATTTCTAACTCAAAGGTATTGTTTGACCTTTTTTGATAGTATGCATATGCAGTTAAACTTAGGAAAACAAGTGGAGAGAGCATAAATAGCAGACCATTGAATTTGGTAGAATAAATGGTCGTTTCATTAGCTGTTAGCCAAATATAGCTGAAAATTAGTAATGTAAGAAATCCGCTAAATAGAGCTTCACCATAGCTAAGCACAACATATCTCCAGCCAATATACTGCTTTATATCAAGTAACAATTGTATAAAATTCAGTTGTTTTGGTAGCCCCTGATTAACTATAATTGTAACCTGTCGCTCTATTTCTTCTTCTGATGGATATGGAATCTCCCATTTTTTATTTCTCATATATGACTGCCCCCATTTCCTCTCTAAGTTTTTTTAATACTGCATAATATCTCGTTTTGACCGTTGATTCTGACAAATCCAAAAGCTCAGCAATCTGTTGGAATGTCAGTTCTAAAAAGAGCTTATAGCGAACGATTTGTTGGGTATGTGCTTCATTCTTATAAAGGAAGTGATTTATTTGCTCTAAATTCTCTTTTTTAATTAGGTAATCCATAATATTGACTGGATCTAATATTTCAAGATCTTCAACATAGTTTGTAAGCTGGCCAGCTTGATACGATTTTGAGCGAAAATAATCAATGCAATGATTGGAAGCAATACGATAGAGCCATGTACGAAAAGATGCTTTCTTCTTATTAAATCTAGAAATAGACTGTAGCATGCGTATGAAAATTTCCTGCGTCAAATCTAAAGCTAGTTGTTCATCTAAGATTTGTTTATAAACAAATGCAAATATTTCCTTATAATAGTGTTTAACAAGTCGATTAGCACTTTCCTCATGAGTAGATTGCTGCACACGTCGTATCCACTGACTTTCTAGATCCATCACATTATCACATCACTTTCATCGCTTCATTCATATATTCGTAAAGTTCTTTTAAATAGTTTTAATCTCTGCAATTTTTTTAGTGAGTACATAAAAAAGGACCCGAGTATTTAACTCAGGTCCTTACCATAAACTCTATTAAATTATAGGCTAATCGCTTTTACTTCATCAATATTTTCCAATTGTGCTACAAATGTTAAATCTTCTTCTGTTACCACATTATCGATTGTAAGCATCATGACAGCTGTTCCGCCAACCTGTGCACGGCCAACCTGCATTGTTGCGATGTTGATATCTTTTTCAGCTAGCTTTGTGGCTACACGACCAATTGCACCTGGTTTGTCCGTGTTTTTAATGTAAAGTAGGTGACCTTGTGGAATTACATCAACAACATAATCTTCTACTTTAACAATACGTGCACCTAGACCATTTAATAATGTACCAGCTACAGTGTGTGTTTCATTTGCTGTTTTAATTTCAATCGTAATTAAGCTAGTGAAGCCCTTAGCTGTCGTAGTTTTATGTTCATTAATTTTCATGCCGATACGCTCAGATAAATAGCGAGCATTTACATCATTCACATGGTTACCATGATTTTTAGATAATAAGCCTTTTAATGCATTTGATGTTAATGGGCGCACATCATAGTTTGCTACCTCACCAGCATAAGATAAATTGATTTCCTTTACAGGCTCAGCTGTCACTTGAGATAAGAATGAGCCTAGTTTTTCCGCTAACTCGAAGAAAGGTTCAACTTGTGCAAGTAGCTCTTTTGGAATAGAAGGCATATTCACTGGGTTAGTTACAGTACCGGTTTTATAGAATTTAATAATATCATTTGATACATCCACAGCTACAGATTCTTGAGCTTCAATTGTAGATGCACCTAAGTGAGGTGTTGCGATTACTTGTGGTAAAGTAAGAAGTTTATGATCCGTTGCTGGCTCAGATACGAATACGTCAAGAGCAGCCCCTGCTACTTTACCTTCTTCGATAGCATCATATAAATCGTCCTCATTAATAATACCGCCACGTGCACAGTTAATAATGCGAACGCCATCTTTCATCATAGCAAATTTATCTTTGTTAATTAGATTGCGTGTTTCAGGAAGAAGTGGTGTGTGTACTGTAATGAAATCTGCATTTTCGCAAATTTCTTCAACAGATGATTTTGTAACGCCTAATTCTTTTGCACGTTCATCTGTTAGGAATGGATCGTATGCCATTACGTTCATACGTTGTCCTTTAGCACGATATGCTACTTCAACACCAATACGACCAAAGCCTACAACACCTAAAGTTTTATTTTTAAGCTCAACCCCAACATATGATTTACGATCCCATTTTCCATTTTTCAATGTGTTAAATGCTTGTGGGATATGACGTGCAAGAGAAGTCATCATGGCAATAGTGTGCTCTGCAGCGGAGTTTGTGTTACCATCTGGTGCATTCACTACGATAATACCATGCTCTGTTGCTGCAGTAAGATCGATATTGTCCACACCTACACCAGCACGTCCGATAAGTTTTAAATTTTTCGCCGCTTCAATTACTTCGCGTGTTACCGTTGTTTGAGAACGAACTAGTAATACATCTACATCCGCAATTTTTGCGATTAATTCTTCTTGTGCCAGACCAGTATCAACAATGATATTAAGATCTAAATCTTGTTCTTGACGAAGTGGGAAAATACCATCTTCACTTAGTGGATCAGCGATAAATACGTTAATTGTTTTTGTTGCAGTAGTCATTTGTAATTAGCTCCTTTTAATTAAAATTTAGTGGTTTCTATATACGACAGTCTGAAATTTGTAAAATTCGTACATCTTACAGCATGCAAACAATCCCCTTTCAAAATTCATAACATCTGCCTGAGGCTTTAGGCCAACAGATGTTTTTTGTGCGAAAGCGTAGTGCTAACGCAGCGC
>NZ_JBNNMG010000009.1:18888-137573 GCF_050272555.1 Lysinibacillus sp. NPDC047702
GACAGCAACATGATGTTTTTTGTGCGAAAGCGTAGTGCTAACGCAGCGGCAGCAACATGATGTTTTTTGTGCGAAAGCGTAGTGCTAACGTAGCGGAAGCAACATGATGTTTTTTGTGCGAAAGCGTAGTGCTAACGTAGCGGAAGCAACATGATGTTTTTTGTGCGAAAGCGTAGTGCTAACGTAGCGACAGCAACATGATGTTTTTTGTGCGAAAGCGTAGTGCTAACGCAGCGGCAGCAACATGATGTTTTTTGTGCGAAAGCGTAGTGCTAACGTAGCGGCAGCAACATGATGTTGGTCACTCAGTCGTGTGTTGTTGCTGTCGCTTCGCTTTCGCACAGATAAAACCGTGTTGCTGTCGCTTCGCTTTCGCGCAGTAAAGTAGTGCAGAATGAAAATAAAAAAGCCTTTCACGCCTTACAAACACAGTTATTGCGTTGTAAGGGGCGAAAGGCTGAATAAATATTGGTTCGCGGTACCACCCTTAATCACTGCTAGTAGAACTTTTGCAGTCTTAGCTATATGCGTAACGTGCATGTGACGGATAAGCTTACTTTGGGATGTTCTGCCTATCTATTCAGGAGTGGAACTATTATCGTAGAAATCACTGATTTACACCAACCATCAGCTCTCTTGAGATTTTCTTGCGACTAGCGTGTCTCCGTCGTTATATTTTTGTGTAATTAAATTTGTTAACATCATAATCCCTATTGTTCACCTTTGTCAATAATATTTCTGAAAAAGTTAAAAAATATTGACTTCAAAAGTCTGAAAAATACCTAAAAACGAACTTTTTATTCTTTTTATCCTAAAATAGTTCGTCTTTTCAGAGAGGACAATGAAAGCGCTAACGAAATGTCTTAAGTCAGGTGAAATGGGCATTTGAGATTAAGTCGAAGTGAAAAATTATATGGCAATTTATTGGGAGATAATTGCTGAGGCGAGGGGTTTTTTCAATGTTTTCAAGAAGAAGGCGAACATTCTTTTCTTGTCACACTTTCGTCAAAAATATGAAAAGTAGAAGGTAAACGAACTATTAGGGAAGAATGTTAGTAAAGTACGATTGATTTTTTGGGGGTGTAAAATGTTGTATGATGTTGTAATTGTGGGAGCAGGGTTAGCAGGTTTAGTTGCTGCGTGTGAATTAGTAGATGCCAAGAAAAAAGTATTATTGGTAGATCAAGAGCCTGAAAATTCAATGGGGGGACAGGCATATTGGTCTTTT
Organism: Lysinibacillus sp. NPDC047702; assembly: GCF_050272555.1. NCBI lineage: Bacteria > Bacillati > Bacillota > Bacilli > Caryophanales > Bacillaceae > Lysinibacillus > Lysinibacillus sp. NPDC047702. Next base: position 20,117 of record NZ_JBNNMG010000009.1, read on the forward strand.
GGCGGAATATTTTTAGTGAATTCACCTGAGCAAAGACGACTTGGTATTAAAGATAGTAAGGAGCTTGCATGGCAAGATTGGCAAGGTACTGCTGGCTTTGATCGCTTGGAAGACGAAGATTCATGGGCGTTTAAATGGGCGAAGGCTTATGTTGAATTTGCGGCTGGTGAAAAATATGAGTGGCTAAAATCGTTAGGCATAAAGTTTTTTCCTGTAGTTGGTTGGGCTGAACGGGGAGGCTCATTAGCTGGGGGTCATGGAAATTCGGTGCCTCGATTTCATATTGTATGGGGAACAGGACCTGGTATCGTAAAGCCTTTTGCAGATAAAGTAAAAAAGGCAATAAAGGATGGTTTTATAGATTTTAAACCAAGACATCGTGTTGATGAATTTATTCAACATGAGGGAAAGATTGACGGAATTAGCGGAACAGTTTTAGCCGAAAGTTATGCAAGCCGTGGAGAGAAGAGCTCAAGGATTGGAATAGGTGAGTTTGCCTACGAAGCCAAGGCTGTAATTGTAGCTAGTGGTGGCATAGGGGCAAATTTTGATTTAGTAAGAAGAAATTGGCCACAACGACTGGGCATACCTCCTAAAAATATGGTTTGTGGTGTACCTGCCTATGTAGATGGTAGAATGCTAGAGATTACGGAACATGCGGGAGGGCGTATTGTTAATCGAGATCGTATGTGGCATTACACAGAGGGGTTAAGAAATTGGGACCCGATTTGGCCCAATCATGGTATTCGCATTTTGCCTGGCCCGTCATCATTATGGTTTGATGCAGAGGGAAATCGTTTCAGTGCACCAAATTTCCCGGGCTTTGATACACTAAGTACGCTAGAGGCCATTCAAAAAACAGGCTATGAGTACTCGTGGTTTATTTTAACGGAAAAGATTATTGAAAAGGAATTTGCTCTATCGGGTTCTGAACAAAATCCTGATTTAACCAATAAAAGCATAGGAGAAGTTCTTAAACGTATTTTGCCAGGTCCACCAGCTCCAATTCAGGCATTTAAAGAACATGGGGAGGATTTTGTTATAGCTGATAACTTAAAGGAATTAGTTGATGGCATGAATAAGTTAGCAGGTAACGAGCTTCTTAATTTTATGAAAATCAAGGAACAAATAATGGCAAGAGATCGGGAAATGGATAATAAATTTACAAAGGATTTGCAAATTAATGCCATTCATGGGGCAAGGAATTACATTGGAGATAAATTAGTGCGCGTTGCCAAGCCGCATAAGATATTAGACCCTGATAATTGGCCACTTATTGCGGTACGTTTAAATATTTTAACGCGGAAAACGTTAGGAGGTCTACAGACAAATTTAGATGGCGCTGTACTCGGGATGGATGGTCAGCCAGTACCAGGTCTATTTGCGGCTGGTGAAGTAAGTGGCTTTGGAGGTGGCGGTGTTCATGGTTACCGAGCTTTAGAGGGAACATTTGTGGGAGGCTGTTTATATAGTGGGCGACAGGTTGGACGCTACTTAGCTAAAGGAGAATAAGAAAATTAGAGGAAATCTCCGTCGTGATGTGAAAGCGCTCAAGTTTAGTGAAAAATGCTCAGGTAAGGCGTAAAAGTGCTCGAGTCCAAGTGAAAAATAGCTCGGGTTCAAGAGAAAATCGCTCAAGTAAGGTGTGGAAGTGCTCGGGTCCAAGAGAAAAACGCTCAGGTAAAGCGCAAAATTGCTCGGTTCCAAGAGAAAAACGCTCAGGTAAGGTGTGGAATTGCTCGGGTCCAAGAGAAAAACGCTCAGGTAAGGCGAAAAGTGCTCGAGTCCAAGTGAAAAACGCTCAGGTAAAGCACGAAACTGCTCAGGTACTAAATAAAAACAATTCACCAAAGGACAAAGCATCACCCGCAAATTGGATGATGCTTTTTTGATGTGAAAATTTATAAAACTGTCTAAATAGAAAGGTGACTCATTAAACTACTTGAATTTGAGCAATTTTAGCAATTTGTTCCTCGACCTGCTCCGTTGTCCAGCCATTTTCTTCAACGAAGAAGTTACGCTTTGCCCGGCGGCAATCATCTGAACAGCTGCGCATATAAAATGCTTCGTGCTTTTCTTCACAAAGCATTAATCGATGGCATTCTGGGTTTGCACAATTCGTATAGCGTTCTGATGGCTCACCTGTAAAGAAATCTTGCCCGATAACCACATGTTCAACCTGATTAATTGGTACACTGCGACGTCGGTCAAAGACAAACATTTGTCCATCCCAAAGCTGCCCTTTCACCTCAGGGTCTTTCGCATATGTGGCAATTCCCCCATGTAATTGAGCTACGCTTTCACCGTACCCCTCACGCTTTAACCAGCCTGAGAATTTTTCACAACGAATACCGCCTGTACAATATGTTAATATTTGCTTACCTGTAAATTTCTCTTTATGATCCTCCATCCAAGCTGGAAGATCGCGGAAGTTTTCGATCTCTGGACGAATGGCCCCACGGAAATGTCCAAGGTCATACTCATAATCATTACGTGCATCAAGAATGACGGTATTGTCTTCTTGCATGCGCTTCATAAATTCTTTTGGTGATAAATATTCTCCAGTTATTTCTAAAGGATTAATATCATTCTCTAAACCAAGATGCACAATCTCGTGACGAGGACGAACATGCATTTTTTTAAAAGCATGCCCTTTCGCTTCATCTATTTTCCATATGATATCGTTAAAACGAGAGTCAGCCTTCATCTGCTCCATGTAAGCGTCCGTTTGCTCTATGGAACCTGAAACTGTGCCATTAATTCCTTCATGCCCTACTAAAATACGACCAAGAAGTCCTATTTCTTTACATAGCGCTAAATGTTCTTCAGCAAATGCTTCAGGATCTTCAATCGTAATATATTTATAAAAAAGTAATACACGATAGTCTTTCTGTGTCACAATACTTAACCACCTTTAAACAATATTCGACCTTAAATATAGCATATCAAGTGCAAGTTTGCGCAGCATAGAAGGAGTTTTCTAAAAAAACTAGAATTATACATAGTGAATGACTATTCATATTTGGGGGTGCTAGGATGGAATTTTCAACAATTACTTTGGAAAAATTAGAGCGTCGAGCAACATTAACATTAAATCGTCCACAGGCGATGAATGCTATGGATGATGTTATGATGCGTGAGCTGGCGGAGTGCTTTGAGGCACTACAAAAAGAACAGGATATACAGGTTCTTGTTATTCGCGGAGAGGGGAAGGTCTTTTCAGCAGGTGGTGATATTAAAGCAATGCTAGATCCAAATAAACCGCTTAATATTGAAGAGGCAATGGTTTATTTAACTCGAATTGTAAAAGCCTATTATCAACTACCGATGATTGTTATTGCCGCAATTCACGGAGCATCTGCGGGATTAGGCTTCAGTCTTGCCTTAGGGGCAGACATCGTTGTAGCCTGTGAAAATAGTAAGCTTGCGATGAATTTCATTGGCATTGGACTTATCCCTGATGGAGGTGGTCATTTCTTTATGAAGGAACGTGTGGGCACTGTTAAGGCAAAGCAAATGATATGGGAGGGCAAAGTATTAACCGCAACAGAAGCACATGAAGCAGGATTAATTGACTACGTCGCTCCAGAGGGATCTGTTTTTGCAGTGACTGACCAGCTCGTTGGAAAAATGTTGGCGTCTCCAATTGCATCTATGATTACAACTAAGAAAATACTGCATGCTCAAAATTTACCTCAATTAGAAAGTATTTTGTCATTGGAGGCAGAGGGGCAAACAGCTATGCGGAAAACAGCTGATCATTTAGAGGGAATTCATGCATTTGTAGAGAAGAGAACACCAGTTTTTACGGGGAAATAATTAAGGGTAACATAGTGAAAGGCGCGTAGAGCTATTACTACGTGCCTTTTACTAGTCACTTTTAGACATGGAATAGGATTAATTTACCGGAAGAGTTGACAAGGCGATGAGTTTTATCGGCAACACCTTTTTCTTCGATTTGCTGTTGACCGTTAATTTTTGCAGTCTCATCGTTTTCGAAAGACCATGTTTCATCAAACAATGTTTCCCCTGTTTTTTCAAAAGCTGTGAAACGATAATGCTCCATTCTACACCCCACCCTTTACTTAAATATATATCTATTATACATAGAAGATTTATAAACTTCACGGTAAATCTAGCGGAAATTTTGATAAATTACGAAAATTGTGGAAAATTGAAGGCGATATAATTAGGGAATATATATTGAATAAATTTCTCATCTAATGAGAAGTATGATAAAATAGAACAAATATTCGGTTTGAATTTATGATATTTTATCCAAACTTCTTCGTAACTGAGAAAGTAGATATGATATTGCGAAGATTCAAATTATTTATTACTTGAGGTGATTGGATGTCTGCAATTCGTTTTTTTCATATGGCGGATTTACATTTAGATAGTCCATTTAAGGGCTTATTTGGTTTACCTGAACATAATTTTAAAAAAATTCGAACAAGTACTTTTGAGGCTTTTAATACAATTATTGATAAAGCTATTCATGAGAAACCTGATTTTTTACTAATAGTTGGTGATATCTATGATGGTGAAAATCGTAGCTTACAGGCTCAGCGCCGATTCCAAGAGGCAATGGAAAAACTTTTTCAACATAATATCCCAGTAATTTTAAGCTATGGCAATCACGATCACTTAAATGGTTCTTGGACTCGCTTTGCCTTACCAAGTAATGTCTATGAATTGCCAGCGGAGACTAGCGTTGTTCAGCTAAAAATACGAGGACAGCAAGTGAATATTTATGGCTTTAGTTATGGTGAACGTCATGTAAAGGAATCAAAGATAGAGAGTTATCCTATTGCCTCTGACCAACATGTACTTCATATTGGCATGCTCCATGGCAGTGAGTTTAGTGACACCACACATGCAGTTTACGCACCTTTCACAAAGGATCAGTTGCTTGAAAAAAACTATCATTATTGGGCTTTAGGACATATTCATAAACGCCAGTTGTTACATCAAAATCCACCTATTGTGTATCCAGGTAATATTCAAAGTCGACATCGTAAGGAACAGGGAATTAAGGGTTTTTATGATATCACTTTATCGCAAGCCTCTGTTGAACTGGATTTTATACCGACATCTGCTGTTGTTTATAATACTGTGGAGGTAGATTGCAAAAACATTTTTCATGCAAATGAACTTTTAAAAAAGTGTGAGGAAGCACTTTCTCTTAATAGACAAACCTATGGAGCGTCCGTTGTGGAGCTTCACTTAAAAAACATTGATGAACAAGCCTCTTCTTTATTTGAACATGCTACGGTAGATGCATGGCTAGAAACTATACGGGAGGCAGAAGATGGGATGGAACCAATGTGTTGGGTACAGAAGCTAGCGCTGCATAATTCATCTTCGCTGTACGAACATACTGCTGCAACTGAATCTGTGGTGAATTTAATGGAGCAATGGGATATTTCAGCCTGGAAGGATATACTAAAGGACCTATATCAACATGCAGGTGGTGCAAGATTTATCGAACCTTTAACTGAACAGGATATTAAAGCCTTAGTGCACAATGCACAGGAATTATTAGCAGAAGAAATTCAAAGGACGTGAATGACATGCTGACGATACGAAAAATCCAAATTTATGGTTTTGGGAAGCATGAAAATATCACAATCTCTTTATCTGACGGTGTTACTATTTTTTATGGCATGAATGAGGCTGGAAAAACAACGATTCAACAGTTTATTTTACAAATGCTCTTTGGTTTTCCTACAAAAAATCAAACGCAACGCAAATATGAACCAAAAACTTCAACTAAATTTGGCGGTCAGCTGACAATTTGGCATCCAATATATGGGCAATGTACCATAGAGCGTGTTAAAGGAAGGGCAGCTGGAGATGTCACGGTTTATCTTGAAGATGGGACAGTTGGACAGGACGAGCTATTAGCAAAGCTGCTTTATGGCTATTCAAGGGCATCCTTTGAGTCAATTTTCTCCTTCTCTTTACATGAGTTACAGGGCATTGAGAAAATGTCTGAGGAGGAGTTGACACAATTGTTGATTGCCTCAGGGACAACAGGCGTTCAACAATTGTCTGCTATTGAAAGGAAAGTGGAAAAAGAGGCTGGTGATCTTTTTAAAAAGTCAGGAAAGATACCTATTATTAATCAAAAGTTAGAGCAATTAAAGCAGCTTGAACGCACTATTAAGCAAGAGCAGAGTAATATTCAAAGCTTTGAGGGCAAATTGCTGCAATTAAAGCAGCTTGACCAAAAACTTGAAGACTTGTACAAGCAGCAAAAATTACAGCAACAGAATTGGCAGCAGCTCAACATTCTTAAGCAGGCAATGCCTCTTATGAAACAGCAGAAGGCTCTGGAGCAAACATTAAAGAATTATGAGCATGTGCAGTTTCCACCAGAAGGGATAAGACGCTATGAGCAATTAAAGGATCGGCTAATGCATGAAACATTGCAATTGCAGCAGCAAAAAGAGCGGGTTCAAGAACTACAACAAAAACTGTCATTAACAGTGGATGAGCAAGCTATACATGAAATGTCGCGACTTTTGAATAAGGAAGCAACATGGAATCAGTTAATTGTAAAAGAACAAAACTTAATGGATGATTTGTATTTATTAGAGCAAGAAATAGAAGCACAGTTTCGATTATTAGGTGTACAGGAAAATGAAGCACAGTTGAAGCTCCTTGAGGAGACGGTCTCATTGCAACAAGAGGAGCAGTTTCAACACCAGCTAAGTCTGCTGGAGGAGGCGGAGGAAGAGTTAAAATTTCATTTACGTTCCCTAGAGCAAATACACATCGAGCTAGATTCAATTGCCCAGCATAAGCAGCGTCTTCAACAGGAGGCATTAACAGCGGAAGAAGAACATATTTTAGCACAGTGGCCGCAACGTAAACGAAAGCTTGAGCAATTACGCCATGTAAGGTCACAGCGCTCAAAGCAGAAGCAATCCAGTGCTTTAATATGGATTTTATTAGCTATAAGTATATGTTCAATTATATATGGTGTTTTTGGGAAAAACATGGCTGTCATCGTTTTAGGAGCAGCTATCGTGTTATTCCTTATTTTATATTTGAAGTTTTCGGGAGATGAAAATAAAGCATCAGGACAGTCTAATCAGCTTATCCGCGAATTAGAGCAGGAGGAAAATATTGCTCAGGCGATTCTACTGAAAAGACAAAAGCTTGAGGAACGTTTGTTGCAGGTACAGGAACAGCAGCAAGAAAAAGAACATCAATATGTGCAACTAGAATATAAAATTCAACAGGCTGAAAGAGTGAGTGAGGAAGCAACTCAATCCCTGCAACAATTTTTAGGGCGCTTTCGTTTAGAGGGGAATATAGCGAGAACATTGTTACCAGAGCTTTTTATGCGAATACGGGGAGCTCAAGAGCTAGAGGCAAAAAGAAAGAGTACAAGTAACCTTTTACAAACGATACAGGTAGAAAAACGCGAGCTATTTGAACAGCTACAACAGGCTCTCAAGGCAGAGTACAGTGAACAAGAAATTTTTATGCATTTGCGTACTACATTCCTTACTATTCAGCAAGAGCAACAGATGACTCAGCATACAAAAGAGCAAATGACTGATCTTACTATCAGTATTCAAGGGATACAGTCTCATATAGAAAACATTGAATCACAAATTGCTCAATTATTTAGTGAGGCAAATGTTCAATTAGAAAAGGAGTACTACGAGAAACATGAACAATTTGAGCAACAGCAGAACTTCAAAGCTGAACTCCTTACAATAAAAAGTCAACTTGTTTCATTGGAAATATCGAACGATGAGTCATTGATACATGACAGTCAGCTAAGTGAACGTTTAAATACTCTGGAAGCGGAACAGGGTGCGAGTCAGTTAGCTATAGATCAATGCTTAGAGCAACGTGCTACACTACACGTCCAAAAGGAGCATCTTCTAAATGACGAGAATTATGGTCAATTGCTTCAGCATTTTGAGCAAGAGAAATCCATACTGCAACAGCTGATAGGGCAATGGGCAACAAAAAAAGCATTGTCTAATGCTATTCATGAAACATTATTCAGCTTAAGAGAAGAAAAACTACCCTATGTTTTAACAGAGGTTAATGCTATTTTTTGTTTATTAACAGGTGGACGTTATACAAAGTTATTCATTAACGATGCAGGCTATTTTGTTGCTCAGGATGCTACTAGCGGCTTACATTATCATATGGCGGAACTATCACAGGCGACGAAGGAGCAAGCTTATATTTCACTACGTATGGCACTAGCAAAAACACTTTCAACTTCTGCACCATTTCCATTTATTATGGATGATCCTTTTGTCCATTTTGATCGAATCCGAACAGACAAAATGGTACAATTAATGAAAGAAGTAGGATATGAACGCCAAGTTTTATATTTTACTTGTCATGACACGATGCTCAAATATTGGCGCAAAGATCAAATTGTCGATATAAGCTCATTAGCAAATGAAAGGGGAGTGGCGTCAACATGAAAGGAATAACGACGCTCCAGGTTGGAGAAGCAGTTGATCAATTTTTATTAATTAAACAAGCGACAAAAGGGGTTACAACGGTTGGAAAGCCCTTTATGTCGTTGTTATTACAAGATAAAAGTGGAGATATTGAGGCAAAGCTGTGGGATACGAATGAAGATCATGAAAAGATGTATCATGCTGAAGCAATTGTGCGTGTCGGTGGGGAAATTCACGACTACAGAGGGAAAAATCAATTGCGTATCAAAGCCATTCGTGTGGCAAAGCCAGAGGAGGGAATTGCAATCCATGATTTAGTTCCTTCTTCAGCTACGCCTAAAGAACAATTATATGAAGAATTAACACAATATTTCTTTGAAATTAAAAATCCTCATATTTCAAGAATTACGCGTGCAGCTATTAAAAAACATCAGGATGCTATTTTAGTATTTCCAGCAGCGACAAAAAACCATCATGATTATGCCTCAGGATTACTTGATCATATGGTATCCATGTTGAGACTTGGCAAAGCTATTGCTGATTTATATCCTACATTAAATCGTGACCTATTATTTGCTGGCATTATTTTGCATGATATTGGTAAGGTAGTGGAGCTTTCAGGTCCTATCGCAACAATGTATACAGTTGAAGGGAATTTACTTGGTCATATTACGATTATGGTAAATGAGATTGCTAAAATTGCTAGTGAACTAGAAATTGAGGGAGAAGAGGTTATGCTATTGCAGCATATGGTATTATCCCATCACGGCAAGGAAGAATGGGGCAGTCCCAAAAAGCCAATGCTTCAGGAAGCAGAAATTTTGCATTATATTGATAATATTGATGCAAAAATGAACATGCTAACACGAGCACTTGGTAAAACAACTCCTGGTGAATTTACAGAGAGATTATTCCCACTCGATAATCGATCGTTTTATAAGCCAACTATATAGAAAATAAGGCTGCTGAGAAATTTCAGCAGCCCTATTTTCTTATGCTAAGATATTGTTAGTTGCTGAATTATTTAATAAGTTAATTTTAATAATAGTGGCTTATGTAACTATAGAGTATATTATAAGGAAACTTTTTTGTGGGAACAGAAAATTTTGATGGGTTTTTGAAGTCTGAAAAATCGTTTAAGATTCGTCAAAATTTAAGAAAAGCATTCTTTAATTTCTAAACAATAGTATTTTTAAATCAAAATATATGTAGAACAGGTTTCAACTCCATCGTTCAAAGAAAGCTTTCTAAAATTTGACCATATTAAATTCACGATCGATAACAAGGTGAAAAATAAAATATCGCTTAAAATAATTGATTTGAGAATTTTCATAGAACTTAAACAATCATAAATGGGCAAAGTTTTATTTTTTGTATATAAACCTTTCTACTAATAAATACTATATGACCCATATTTAGTTGTATTAAAAGCATAAATTTCTCAATTTGTTAAAGGAGGATAAATAGTATGAAAAATTAAAAAAGTAAGTGCTCTGTTCAAAGTGATTCAAAGCACCTACCATCTTAAAAAGAATTTTTTCATTAATTGATAAGAAAAGCCCTCTATAGTTGACAATAAATCATTTTAGCCTATCTCAAAGCAACTATAGTGGATTTTGTAGATAAAGTCTTCCTTCATACCAATATAAACCAAGTGAGCTTTGAGATGCATTATAAATTAGCGTACCCGAATAAATAGCAGGCGCGTAAGGCGGATTTCGGTCTATAGCGATAGCATATTTGTGTGTTAGTCCGTAATACGTTGTAAAATAAAGACCGCCATTTATATACGGAACCTCACTTGCTAACATGCTATAAGTCAATGATTCTGTTTCTGCTATTGTTAAATTTAATGCTTCTGGTTCTGGAGAGGTTGAAGCATTAATTTCTTGTGCTGAAGAGCTTAATGCCCCTGGAAAAATTAAAGCTCCGCAAACTACTAAACCAGTGAATATTTTAGATATTTTCATAATAAAAAATCCCTCTTTTTTCTTTTATAATTATAAATAGTGCTATAGCATATTATACTAACCTCGAGTTAAACTAATATTACCATTATTTACAATGGAAAATCAAATTAAATTTTCCATATTTTTCTTTTGTAAGTTATTAAAGTAATCATTGTTAGGAATTACTAATGTCGAAAGTGGAAAATACATACAATGGCTTTTTCACTATGAAAATGATTTTATGCTTGGTAATCTTAGACATTATCATACATACAATACCTCTCTTTTAAACAAATAGTTTATTTGTGACAGCGAACAAATTTTAACGATTATTTTTCTGAATAAGTCGATTCAAAAAAATGACGGGATATAACCTAATTGAAAATCAATTGGTAAGAAGTGTATCTATCATCCATATTAGATTCTTTCAATTGAAAAATGATAAGTTATGGGGAGTGAGTGAGATAGAAATTGAAGATGATGTATTGATGTTGCTTCAGTATATGTTCTTGTGGAGTTATAGGAAAGATAAATGGAGTTTCTAAGAATGCAATAATTTATTTAAGCTTTTTGTCAACGTAAAAAAGGCTGTCGAGAAAGTATTAACTTTCTTGACAGCACTCACTACTTTTCTATCATAAATACTTACTAAGCTATATTGGTTTCCCTGCGCTTTTCGCTCAGAAAACGTTATGGGTCACAATCTTCAAAGCAAAGGATTGTCCTAAATTTGTGCAGACATTCCTTTGCTATTGAATTTAGGTTAGTTTGAAAAAAACATATGGGAAATTAGCTTATTTTTTTTCTGTTTCTTTGTCTTCATTCTTAGCTGCTTCCTCAGCTGCCTTAGCTTCTTTCTCTGCCGCTTTTGCTTCTTCCTCACTTGTTATGCTCAAGGTCTTTAATGCTTCCTGTAAAGATTTATCAGATGTTTTAAAATCAGCCTCTTTCACTAATTTTGCGACAACGTCTTTAGCAACTGTTTGAATTTCTCCAGATTTCTTTAAGTTCTCAAGCATAGTTTCACTAATTTTCTTCTCTTCATCTTTAAAGGAGCCAATATCTTTTACATCACGCTTGTCCGTTACTTCGATAATATGGTAGCCATATGCAGATTTTACAGGCTCACTAATAGTATTTACTGGTAACGCATAAGCAGCATCACTAAATTCAGGAACCATTGAACCAACAGAGAACCAACCAAGTTCGCCTCCTTTTTGTGCAGATCCTGTATCAGTTGAGAATTCTTTGGCTACATCCTCAAATTTAGCGCCACCCTTAATTTTTTCAATTACTTTTTTTGCTGTGTCTTCATCTGCTACTAAAATATGGCGAGCATTTAGCTCGGTTTTCATTTGTTCATAATATTTTTTTGTATCAAATGTATCTTTTACAGCTTTATCTTGAAGAAGTTCAATGCGTAAAGAATCTTTGAAGCCTTCTTCTGTAAAGCCATTTTTAGCAAGTGCTTGTTCAAAGCCATCACCGAATTGCGCTGCATAATTGTCATAAGCTTCTTTAAATTCTTTATCTGTTACTTTGTATTTTTCACTTAATACTTTTTCAGTCGCCATTTGTTGAAGTACAAAAGAACCTGCTAAAGTTTTCGCTTGTTCATTAAAGTCAGCTACTGAAATATCACCGACTTTTGATGTTGCAATTGTTTTACTGTCCCCTCCGCTACAAGCTCCAAGCGCTAAAACAGAGGCGGCTAATGTTAAAGATAATACGGTCTTTTTCATTGTGGATATTCTCTCCTAACATGGTTTTCGTCCATTTTTTACTATAACATAAACGTTTTAAAAACAAAATGGTTCCCCCTTGAGTATAGCCTATATTTCCATTTTTGAAGCGCATAGGATAGAGAAAAGAAAGGGGGTGAAGTTATGAGCAACGGAGGATATGGCGGCGGTGGCGGCTACGGCTCAGGCTTTGCTTTATTAGTTGTGTTGTTTATTTTATTAATTATCGTTGGTGCAGCGTTCCTATATTAATTAATAAAATGTTGAAAAGCTAAGGGTATAATATCCTTAGCTTTTTTAACAATGGAAGGCATTCAAGCCGCACGCTTGAGTTCAACCTTCATCGATCAGAAAGAGTTGATACACGAGGTGTTAAACTGACCTCCGAGCGTGCGCGGATGCACTTTTTTAACTATACTGCATATAAAATTTCAATATAAAATGAGACAAGTAATATTGTAATAAGTATATTTATAGTTCGGAATATTTTTGGCTGATTTTCTTCGGGAATTTCACGTCGCATGCACAGTGCATAAGTCATGCGGTTTATTTGAAATAAATAGAATACCGAGAATAGAACTACGATCATTAATAGCAAGTCTATTCCTCCCCTCTTTCAATAGTAATAGCATAACAAAAAACGTCAACAAAACACAAGTACAAGCAATTTAATGAATAGTAGGCGGTACTAAAATTTCATAGCCCTTTGGTGTTTCCTCAATTTGGGAGTCCTTTGGTGAATTCAATAAGTATTTTACATATAGGATATCAATTAAACATAAACTACAATGATATGCTAATAGCAATGTGCCGTAATGTGTGTAGGCAGGTAAAAAAAGTGTACCTATTAATATGACTGTATTAAGCACGAAAAATGGTGTAAGTAGTGCCATAATATAACGACTTTTTGATAATGGCTCACGTATGCGCATATGTAAAACAGGAATTACATAAAATTGCGAACGCATACGTAATGTTAAATGCTGCCGTAAATCAAATAATGCTAGAAAGTGTAAGCATTTATGAATTGGATAAAGGGCAAATACTGCAATGACAAATAACCAAAATAAATGATCAGTATAGTGTTCATCATTAAATAAATTAAATGTTACATAAGATAGAGAAAATACGGTTAAAAACACGAATACAGACATTATTATAATACGCGTTGTACCGTAGTGATGTTCAAGATTTAATATTTTCCAACAGTGCATGCTTTATCAACTCCATAATTGGAAGGGTCCTATTTAATGTAAATTGATTTATGTAAGAATGCAAGAAAAAGGAGGTATCTCAGAAATATTTTCTGAAATACCTCCTTTAACATGATTTTTAACGTTTCGTAAGGGCGTACCCCATATCGTTATTCCTCAATTGTTTAAATATAATCAGCAGCTACAAATGAGTTTCACTTTATCCTTTTACAGTTGAACGAACTTCTAACGTGTCAAAGGAATCACGGAAGTGTTGAAAGGAGCGCTCGAAAATATCAATGAAGTCTTCTCCATAAATATTGCGGATTACAGCCATAACATCTAAAAATTCTGGGAAGCGACCATATAAGTCTTTTAAAGCTAATGACCCTTCGAGGACAGAATGATACGTATTATGATAATTGCTATTCATTTCAACAATTAGTTCTGTGCCTGCTTCAGTTAGTTCAACATACGTATTACGTTTGTCGTCATCACGCTTTGAAAACTTCAGGAATCCACGCTCTTCTAATTTTTTTGAGAAGTTAAATGCTGTGGAAACGTGCATCACGCCAAATTTTGCTACATCGGAAATCGAAGCCCCTTTTAGATGATACGAAATCCATAGAATATGATGCTCATTGATGTTTAAATCGTATGGTTTAATCCATTGCTGCCAATCCTTTTCAACCGCTTTCCATAAGGCTTTTGATAATTGCGCAATTCTTTGACTATAAAGCATCGCCTCTTTTTGTGTGTATAATTCCTCTGACAAAGCCATCACCTACTGCTTTCTTTAACGTTTTAAAAATATTATAGCAATAAAGGAAAAAAGTTTAAAGTTAGAAAAATTAAATAATTGAAAAGTGGTTAAATAATAATATTTTTTAAGGGTTTTTTAATAAAAAAATATTATTATTTTTAGTTTAATAGGACTTTAGTTGTTTATATTTTCTTGTGGTTTTTTCTTTTTTTCTGTGAATTGTGCAACATTTTTCTCGATTTCGCTAATTGTATTCTGTAATGCCTCTATTTCTTGTTGTAAATTATTTTTTGTTGGCTCGATTTCATCTGTAAATGTAGTAATTGTTTGTTTTAATTCATTTATTATTTGCGGTATATTATTTTTGACTTCATTTGTTAAGGAATTAACTGACTGTTTAACATTATCAACCTGATGTTTAACTTCGAAAAGCTTGTCCTTAGTGATTTCAGCATTTTCTCGCAAATTTGCGCGTAATTGTCTGCCTGATTGGGGAGTAGAGAAAAGTACAGCAATAGTTCCTCCAACAATGCCAGTAACTAGTCCAAATAAAAATGGTTTTGCCTTCATATCGAAATACCTCGTTTCTGTAATAATTATATTACCCTTATTAAACCACGAAATGCACATATACCAAAAGAAAAAAGAAGCTAAACGAGTAATTTTCCATCACGTTTTAGCTTCTTTTAGTAGTTGAAAGTACTTTTTCCTCAAAATAAGGGTTTGTACTACATATTAAATTTGAGAAATAGCTGTATTGAATTTAGAACGCTTTACTAATTTTACAACAATTGGATAAATAATCGCGAAAGCAATGACATTAAATGCTACAGCAGGTAAGACAACACCTATAAAAAGCATAGCAAATGTTGCACCAACATTAGCATTGAACACAAAAAGTGCTACTGCTAAAAATACCGTACCTGATAATATTGTTCCTATACCTACTAAGACAGCTGATACAACAAAATTCTTTGCAAGTTTTTTTAGGGCGAATAAAATCGCTAAAAAGACAAAACCAGTAACAGCCTTATCGATAATATTTGGAACTAGACCAGCAGGAAATGTTGTAAATAATCCTGATAGAACACCTGTCGCTAAAGAAAGTAAAAACGTTTCTTTAATGGTAGGGAACAGTAATATCCCGATAAACATCATTGTTAGCATGAAATCGGGCTTCATGCCATTTACCATACCTGGTGTGACTACGTATAGCGCCGCACCTACACCGACTAAGAGTGCCATTAAAACTAAATTCTTTGTATTCATTTCTAATCTCTCCTCAACTATGCTAATCTGTCTCCCAACGTGTCCTCTTGACCGTTAGCGAAACTTATTTGTGATTGTACGATAAAAATTTTTAAATTGCAAGGCACTATTCTGAAAATTAAAGTATATCCCTCTTATTTAAAGATGTGCTTTAATATTTTCTGCAACTTCAGTTAATTGCTCTGGTGTATATTTTTGTGTTTGCCAAATTAAACCTAGACCTTCTTTTTCATCATAACGCGGAATAAAATGTAAGTGATAGTGGAAAACGGTTTGTCCAGCAGCTGCTCCATTGTTATTAATTGTATTCAAGCCAATAGGTTGAAACGCTGCTTTGATAGCATTTGCAATTTTAGGTGCCGCAGCATAAAGATTACGTGCTACATCCTCTGGCATTTCAAATAAATCCTGACAGTGCTGTTTGGGAATTAATAAAGTATGTCCTTTAGCAACCGGTGAAATATCTGTGAATGCATAGACATGGTCGTCTTCATAAATTTTTGTACTTGGAATGGATCCGTCAATGATTTTGCAAAATAGGCAATCGCTCATTCGTAATTTCCCCTTTCATTTATGTATGTAATTACATTCTATCATACTCATAACTGTATCATTTGCTAATTTTTGATAAAATATAAAACAAGAAGAGGAGTGAGGTCATGTCAGTATTAGAAGTACAACATGTGACAGGTGGCTACACAAGAAAGCCTGTTATAAAAGATTTATCATTTACCATTGGAAAAGGGGAGCTTGTTGGCTTAATTGGCTTGAACGGTGCTGGGAAAAGTACAACGATTAAGCACATTATTGGTACAATGCTTCCTAAAGAAGGGGATATTCGATTAAATGGTGTTACATTAAAGGAAAATACGGACAAGTATCGAACATCATTTTCTTATATACCTGAAACGCCTGTATTATACGATGAGCTAACATTACGGGAACATTTAGCATTAACGGCAATGGCTTATGATCTAGATGAGGCGACACTTGCAGCTCGATCAGAGTTATTATTGAAAGAATTTAGGATGGAAAAAAGACTGAATTGGTTCCCATCGCATTTTTCTAAAGGAATGCGTCAAAAGGTGATGATTATGTGTGCCTTTTTAGTTAATCCAAGTCTTTATATTATTGATGAGCCTTTTGTGGGTCTTGATCCTCTTGGCATTCAATCATTGCTAGATCAAATGGATGAAAAGAAAAAAGAGGGCGCTTCTATATTAATGTCCACTCACATTTTATCGACGGCTGAGAAGCATTGTGATCGAATCATCTTATTACATGAAGGACGTGTTCGAGCACAAGGAACGATGAATGATTTACGTCAGGCTTTTGCTATGCCACACGCGACATTGGATGAATTATATATTGCTATGACAAAGGAGCGGGACCATGAAGAACTTGCGTGATGTATGGTCTTCTCGTTTCATGCATTATATAGGAGAAGTACAAAAATATATGCAATTTATTTTTACTGGGCATATCGCGATTGTACTCGTATTTCTTGTTGGAGCAGGAGGCTATCAATATAGTGAATGGCTTAAAATCGTACAATTAGATTTTCCAGCAGAAATAGTAATTGCCGTAATCGTAGGAATTTTATTAGCTTTTAGCCGACCTACTTCGCTTTTGCGAGAGCCAGATCAAGTGTATTTATTACCTGTAGAATCGAAAATGTCACAGTACTTTCAAAAGGCGTTAGGGTGGACATTTTGGTCACAGGTTTGGATTGTTGCGATTGTATATATTGTAAGTATCCCTTTACTAAAGGCGATTACTGATTTAACAACAATTGAAATTTGGGCAGTGTTTGTTTTAATTATTGTATTGAAGTTTCTAAGTGTTCAAGGTGAATTTAGCTACCGTTATAGTGAACGCGGTCAGATGATTTGGGTGGACAGGCTAATTCGAGCAATAATATTTGGTGTGACTATTTACATGGCACTACAAGCCAAAATAATATTAGCAATCGTTGCCACTGTTATTGGCTGTATTTATGTTCTTATATTCAGAAAAAAATGTAAGGGTGAGCCTGTGCCGTATGAGCATTTTGTGGAGCTAGAGCAAAATCGAATGATGAGCTTCTATCGTTTTGCAAATTATTTTACGGAAGTGCCCCATTTAAGAGGAATCATTCGTCGTAGAGCATGGCTTGACTGGCTGTATAAATTCATCCCTTATAAAAAGGAGAACACACAAAAATATTTAGTGTTTCGAACTTTTGTACGTACTGACGATCACTTTTATTTATGGCTTCGTTTAACAGTTATTTCTGCTGTTATTGCAGCCTTTGTCGATATTCCTATCGTGACATGGATTGTTGTAGGAGCATTAAGCTTTGCATCCACAATTCAGTTAAAGCAAGCTTTATTGGCAAGTGGAGAATTTCGTATGGACATGCTGTACCCATTGCCTGACCATGCTCGTAAAGCAGCCGTTCAACAAATTGTTCGTTTAGCGATGGTCACTCAAGCCGTTATTGTTGGCATATGTAGTGTGATGCAGCCGATGTTCTATATAGGAATAGTAATTATTATTGTTGTCAGTGAAATAACAACGAAGGTTTCTAAGCCTTAATAAAAAGTCCACTACGGTGGACTTTTTTGAATGATTATTTGATTAATTGATAATCAAGTGCTGCCGTTAATAATACCTTTGCTGCCACTGCCATACCTTCTTCATCTATATCAAATTGAGGATGATGGTGAGGAGCTGGTGCAACAGGTGCAGCTCCTGTAAAGAAAAATGTGCCTGGTTTTTCCTCTAAGTAATAAGAAAAATCCTCCGCTCCCATTGTTGTCTCCATTTCAAATACCTCACAAATATCCTTGGCAATCTCACGAATAAATAATGTTTCCTTTTCATGATTGACAAGAGCAGGGTAGCCACGACGAAAATTAAGCTCAATCGAACAATCATGGGTAATTTCCGTACCTTTAATAATGCGCTTAAATTCACGCTCCATTGTTTCTCGTATGTCTTTATCAAATGTACGAATAGTCCCATTTAAATAAGCAGTATCGGCAATAATATTGTCTGCATTTGAAGCGACAAAGGAGCCGACTGATAATACGGCTGGCTCTGTTGGAACAACACGACGTGCCACAATTTGCTGTAGGTTCATGACAAGCTGTGCACCAATCACAATTGCATCTTTAGTTTGATCAGGGTGTGCACCATGTCCACCCTTGCCTTGGATTTTTAGGTCAAAGCTATCCACAGCAGCCATCATTGGACCCACTCGATAACCAACTGTTCCTGTTGGATGATTTGATGATAAATGTGTACCAAAGATAGCATCAACGCCTTGTAAAACACCTGCTTGGACCATTCCAATAGCACCGCCAGGATCAACCTCTTCTGCGTGCTGATGAATCAAAATATATTCACCTACTAAATCATCGCGCATTTCCCATAAAAGCTTGCCGACAATCAATAATGTTGCTGTGTGACCATCATGCCCACAAGCATGCATCACTCCGGGCACAGTAGATTTATAGGGAACATCTTTTTCATCTTGTATAGGCAGTGCATCAAAGTCTGCACGTAAGGCAATTGTTTTGCCAGGTTTGCTTCCTTTAATTCGGGCAATGAGTCCGTAGCCACTGATATTTACTTCAACTGGGACCCCAAGTTTTTTATAAAATTGACTAATATAATTAGCGGTTTCTTGCTCCTGGAAGCTTAGCTCCGGATGCATATGTAGATGGCGGCGAATAGCCACCATTTCTTCAAAATGAGCATCGATTTTCTCAAGTAGATGTTGATCCATAGTCAAAACTCCTTTATCAGATTATTCTAGATAAAACACGAATGTCACTCTTCGTCTTCTTCTTTTGGGGCAACGCTATAGGTTGTAATATAGGAAGCGGCTGAAAATATATTTTGTTGACGAACACCTGTTGGTTCTTCACGTTCTGCATGTGCTGACTTAAATGCTTTTGAGCTTTTCCATGCTTCAAATGAATGTGGACCATTCCATTGCGTCATGACAATATAGGTTTCGCTATTTAACGGACGAAGTAGTCGGAATGCTAGAAAGCCTGGTTCATCCTCGATAGCACGTGCACGATTTAAAAAGCGATGTTCAAAAACAGGTCGACCTTCATCTGTTACAGGAATGTTGTTAAAAACAAAAAATCCACGTTCTTCTAAATCGTTTACTGAATCCAATACTTCAAACTTACGTGGTGTGGCAAATACAGATTTTCCTTCAGTTTCATGTATAAGCACAGAATTTCCTTCACCGTGTATTAAAATCATCTCCTGGTTTGAGTGCTTTTTTCTTACTTGTTCTAAAAAATCTCCTGTACCTGAAGTTAAATAAATATACATAAATTTGCCCTCCTTATGAATGCTCAGTATAATAGCTTGATTATCTCCATTTAAGTGGAAGTCTATAGCTTTGTCAAAAAAGAAATCTTTTAGAAAGAACAATTTTATGACATTTCATGTGGAAAACTATACAATTACTAAGGAAGCGTTTACTATTGAAAACGGATATCAATAATAAAGGAATAAACTAAAGATTTTATCTTCATTCAGCAGAAGGCTCCCACCTCTACAGGTGGTGAGATGAATGCGGATTTGGTTTCTTTTCATTGAGTGTTCAAACACCTACTGAATGAAGATAAAGCCTCCGGCAGATGTCACGGATTTTCAAAGGAATGAATTGTGCAGGCACAATTCAAAATCCGGACGCAATTACGCCAAGGCGAAATTGATACGATATGAATTTTATTGAGGGGAAGGAACTATTCATGACAACATTTAATGATACACTTCTTCGTGCTGCACGAGGGGAAAGAACAGAACATACACCTGTATGGTATATGCGACAGGCAGGACGCTCTCAGCCAGAATATCGTGAGATTAAAGAAAAATATTCGTTGGAGGAAATCACACATCAACCTGAGCTTTGTGCGTATGTAACTCGTTTACCAGTAGAAAACTATAATGTTGATGCGGCCATTTTATACAAGGATATTGTAACACCTCTCCCTGGTATCGGTGTCGATGTGAAAATAAAAGCTGGAGTTGGTCCAGTTATTTCCAATCCTATTCGTTCTGTTGCTGATGTAGAAAAATTAGGTGAGTTTAATGCTAAGGAACAGACACCATTTGTATTAGAAACAATAAAGTTATTAACAGAAGAGCAGCTGAATGTACCTCTAATTGGTTTTGCTGGTGCGCCTTTTACGCTTGCAAGCTATATGATTGAAGGTGGACCTTCAAGAAATTATAATAAGACAAAATCATTTATGGTATCAGAACCACAAGCTTGGTTTGCATTAATGGATAAATTAGCAGATATGATTATTTCTTACGTAACAGCACAAATCGAAGCAGGTGCAAAGGCAATTCAAGTATTTGACTCTTGGGTAGGTGCTTTAAATGTTGAAGACTACCGTATCTTTATTAAACCAGTAATGACGCGTATTTTTGCTGAGTTGAAAAAAGAAAATGTACCGCTTATTCAGTTCGGTGTCGGTGCAAGTCATTTGGCAAAAGAATGGAATGATTTACCGATTGATGTTGTTGGCTTAGATTGGCGTTTACCGATTAAAGAAGCATGTGCAAATGGTATTACTAAACCAGTACAAGGTAACTTAGATCCATCTTTATTAATTGCAGATTGGTCAGTTATAGAAAAGCGTGCAAAAGATATTATCGATCAAGGCTTAGAAATGCCTGGACATATCTTTAATCTTGGGCACGGTGTATTCCCAGAGGTAGATCCAGAGGTATTGAAACGATTAACAGCTCTTATTCATGATTATAGTGCTCAACAAATCCAAGCACGCTCATAAAATTAAGAAGCTTTGACTAAATCTTGTCTGTGAATGTTACATTATGTACAACACAGCAAGGGAGCTGTCCAACCTAATGAATTGGACAGCTTCTTTTTGCCACATACTTATTTATAAGAAAAAATATATTTAAATTAATATTTAGAGGTGAAAAAGGTAATGAAAGAAATCAAAGGCTTATTAGTAATGGCATATGGAACACCTTATAAAGAAGAAGATATAGAACCTTACTATACGCATATTCGCCATGGTCGTAAACCATCACCAGAGCATCTAGAAGATTTACGTAGTCGATATGAAGCAATAGGCGGGTTATCACCACTTGCTGCTGCGACAAAAGCTCAGGCAGAAACTTTATGTGCACGTTTAAATGAAGTTCAAGATGCTGTAGAATACAAATTATTTATTGGTTTAAAGCATATTCACCCATTTATTGAAGATGCTGTAGAACAAATGGTAGCAGAAGGTATTAAAGAAGCGGTTTCTATTGTATTAGCGCCTCATTTCTCAACATTCTCTATCAAGTCTTATAATGGACGTGCAGCAGAAGCGGCTGGGAATCGTTTAGCAATTACTTCTGTAGAATCTTGGTACGATGAACCAAAATTCATAGAGTATTGGAAAAATGAAGTGAACGAAACATTTAATGGCATGTCTGAGGAAGAGCGTGAAAAAGCATGTTTAATTGTGTCTGCCCATTCACTTCCAGAGAAAATAAAAGAGTTGGGCGATCCATATGAAGACCAATTAATCGAGACAGCTCGTTTAATCCAAGCAGCAACTGGTGTACAAAATGTAGAAGTAGGTTGGCAATCAGCAGGTCAAACACCAGAGCCTTGGATTGGTCCAGATGTTCAAGACTTAACTCGTGAACTTTATGAGCAAAAAGGCTTCCAATCATTCGTGTACACACCAGTTGGCTTTGTAACAGAACATCTGGAAGTTTTATACGATAATGATTTTGAATGTAAAGTTGTTTGTGATGAACTAGGGGCGAAATACTATCGTCCAGCTATGCCAAATACACATCCATTATTTATTGATGCGATGGTAGATGCTATTCATAAAAAATTAAGCTAAGCGAAAAGAAAGTGATGATGTTGGTGACTCAGAAAAGACGAAAGGTAGTTGTTGTAGGCGGTGGTATTACTGGTCTTACAGCTGCGTTCTATATGCAAAAAGAAGCAAGTGCAAAAGAATTGCCATTAGATATCGTACTTGTCGAGTCGTCACTACGTCTTGGCGGAAAAATTCAAACACTTAGAAAAAATGGTTTTATTATAGAGCGCGGACCAGAATCTTTCTTTGATCGGGAGAACAATGTAAATACGTTGGCAAAAGATTTAGGAATTGAACAAGAAATAATTACGAGTAACACAGGTCCGACTTATATTGCAGTTGGTAGTCATCTTTATCCGATCCCTAGTAATCTTTTGTCTGGAGCAACACCGCATGCCTCGTCATTTATTACATCTGGTTTATTTTCACTTAGCGGAAAAATACGTGCAGCAGGGGATTTTTTTATTCCCCGCTCTGCACAGAATGAAGACCAACCATTAGGGCAGTTCTTCAGAAGAAGATTTGGTGCAGAAATTGTCGAAAATTTAGTAGAACCACTACTTGCAGGAACATTTGCAGGAGATATTGAGCAGCTAAGCATGTGTTCAACCTTCCCACAGCTTTATGATTTAGAACAAAAATATCGTAGCCTTTTACTTGGAATGAAAAAGTCTGGTACGAATTTTTTAAGTAATAATCTTATCGCTAAGGATAAGGGGATTTTTCAAACTTTTAATAATGGTTTGGAGACACTTATCGAGGAACTTGAAAATTCATTACTTCCTGGCTCAATAATGAAGGGTGTCAAGGTCGAAGAAATTGAACATGGTAAGGAAGGCTCAGTTCAAGTTGTGTTAAATAATTTTACTCAAATCAAAGCGGATGCTGTTATTATTGCCACGCCATTTAATGTCGTAGAGAAAATGTTTAGTAAACAACAGCTTTTAGCTGAATTGAGTACGATGAAGGCAGCTACTATTGCTACTGTGACAATGGCTTTTACAAAAGATCAATTAGGTGATCTGGATGCACTATCGTTTTTTGTCTCCCGAAATAGCGATTTTTCAATAACTTCATGTACTTGGATGAATCGCAAGTGGCCAGGTACCTCACCTGACGATTATGTGCTATTACGCAGTTACATTGGTCGAGTGGGCGACGAAGCGATTGTAGCGTTATCAGATACTGAAATTGAGAAAACTGTGTTACAGGATTTAAATAAAACTATAGGTATAGATGGGGATCCAATAACGACAGTGGTTACACGTTGGAAAAATGCAATGCCGCAGTACACTGTTGGACATGAGGCGAAAGTCCGGAGCATTAAACAAAAATTACAAGAATATTTCCCAACTGTAAAATTGGCAGGTAGCTCCTTTGAGGGAATATCCATACCAGAATGTGTGCAACAAGGTAAACATGTTGCAGAAGAAGTATTAAAGGATATATTTGAATAATAGCAGTGCAATAGTACGAACATTAACATTAATGTTTGTACTATTTTTTTGTATTTATGTAAATTGAATAAGCAAAAAGAAATAGCAAACTAAATATCATAGTTTGTTATTTTTATTACCAATTATTTCTAAATTTTCTTAATAACCTGATCTAAGAGATTCGATGACATGACCAAACGATACCACCAGAGTTAGCGCCACCTAGTGTAAGAGAGAGAGTTAATCCATTAGATTCATAGAACAAGTCAATAGTATCTCCAGCGTTTAAATTTACTTCTCCAGCCAAAGTTATAGTCCCATTTCCAAGAATCGATATTTCATTGAGATGCTAGAAGAAATAGATAATTACCTCTTATTCGTGATAAAGAAAGTTTAATAAATAGAAGGTTGTTTTGTACCAGATTATAGCTTTCAAAATATATAGCTTAATTTATATATTAGAAGTCCTTATGTTCTTTAGTTAAAATACTTTTTATTGTGTAAAACTTTTTTATCGTTTGGAATAAAGGATCTGGCTAATTCATTATGGGAATTGGCTAGTTCGTATTGTTGTAAGCTGTCAAAATTTTTTACAACCATACATAAGCTAATTGACACCATAGCTGAAACGCCTCCTTACCAGAATCTATGTAGTAGATGTTTATTAAAGGGATAGGGTTGGATAAATGTTTGTTAAAAGTAGTGTTATTTATAATGAATCTGATAATGGCGTTGGTTTGTCATAGAATTACCAATCAAGTTTCACTCGGATTTCACAAATGTGAAGTATAGTTAAGAGGCAGAGGTGATGATGTTGAAAAGGTTTGCATTCTTCATTCTTTCTTTAATTCTAGTAGTGTGGTTGGCTGGCTGTACAGATTTATCCTTTAAGCCTATCAAGAGCAAACAGAACTTTATTGCGTCTTTAAATATACAAGAACCATCATTAGATTTTATAGATGAACAGGGGAAGGTAATAGCCACATGGTCGTTTGATAAAGCTTATACTGGTGCAGTATTACTTGGAGACGATCGTATCTTATTGTTCGGTCATCAGTTAGATAAAATTGATGTTTATACATTATCAACTGGGGAAAAGCTCTATTCAAAAAAAGTGAAGATTGGTACTACAAATGTTTATTATTCCGAAAATGATAAACAATTCTTTATTACGAATAGCACCACGAATACAGTGACAAGCTTTGATGAGAAGGGAAATAAGCTGGCATCGCAGCAATTAGGTAATTACCCTATGTCCATGGCAGCTTTTAAGGAAAAGCTATATATCATAAATTTTAAAGATACAAAATTATCAATTTTAAATGTAAAAAATCTGAAGGTTGAACAGGAGTGGGTAATTCCAAAATCAGCACATGGCTTAGCGATAATAGAGGAGACAAATGAGCTGTGGGTTGGAGGGCATGGTGATGGAAGTAAGCCTAATAGCTCGGTAAAACGTTATGATTTAACTACAGGTGAATTATATGGAGAAATAGAGATGCCGTTAATGCCTGTTGGATTAACAAAAACGAAAGACTCAGTCCTTGTAGTTAGTCATGGACATAATGAATTATATGTAGCTGACTTTAATGGTAAGGTGAAATGGCAGCTAGAGGTAGGGGCGAATCCATTTGTTGTTAATCAATTTCAGAACCATATTGTGGTTGCTGGATATGATGATCACACATTGTATTTTATTAAGGATGGTCATATAGAAAAAACAGTAGATGTTGGAAAAGGTGCATTTCAACTGTTAGTGAGGGAGGAAAAATTGTGACAACTGTATTAATTGTTGATGATGAGCGAGATATGCGCAATCTAATAGAGATGATGCTTAATAATTCTAATTTTGAGACCTTTACTGCAGCAAGTGGTATGGAGGCATATGATATTATTGTTCGAGAACAAATCGATTTGGTTCTACTAGATGTTATGATGCCACATGAGGATGGCTTTGTAGTATGTCAGAGTATCCGAGCAATGTCAAATGTACCGATTATATTTTTAACTGCCCGTGACGCGAATGAAGATAAGGTAAAGGGGCTTACACTTGGCGGGGATGATTATATTGTCAAGCCTTTTACAGTAGAGGAGCTATTAGCTCGTATTCGTGCAGTTTTGAGAAGAACTGGTTTAAGTATATTGGAAACACAGCAAAAATATATCGTTACTGGACCGATAAAACTAGATGAAATATCTCGAAAAGTATCAGTGAATGATAAAAGCATCCCACTCACATTAAAGGAATTTGAACTATTGCATCTATTTATGAAAAATCCTGGAAATGCGTATACGAGGGAACAATTATTGGAACGCATATGGGATATTGATTATATTGGTGGTACAAGAACGGTGGATACTCATATTAAAACGTTACGATTGAAGCTTGGAAAGGAAGCAGCGGCATATGTACAAACCGTCTGGGGAGTAGGCTACCGTTTTGATGCAAACGAATGAAAAAGATATCTACTCGTATTTGGATATTAATTTTTATTTTTTTAATTATAACAGTTGTATTTATGTATGTTTTGACTGATTTCTTATATGAACGACTTTATGTGGAAGACACAGAGGATATGATGATTGAGGTTGGTACAAAATTACAAACCATGTATGCAGGTGGAAAAGTAACGGACGAATTTATTGCGGATATTGAACATTATAGTAATTATTCTAATTTAAATATTTTTGCAGTTAGAAATCCTCGTGAGCTTAGCGCTTGTGTACCATTCGATATTGATTATGAAACATTAATTGGTCCAGAGGATCGCCAGCAATTATTAGCAGGTCGTTATGTACAAAAAATAGGTTATGAACCTCGATTTGACAGACAGCTTATTTCTGTAGTACTTCCGTTAGTGGATCAAAATAGACTTGAAGGCATCATTTATATTTACTTCCCGTTGGCAAAAATTAGTGAGTTGGCAAATGAACAGGTTATTTTTCTAGTTGGCAGCGCCCTATTATTTTTAATCGTAATCAGCTTTTTAATTTATAAAGGGATTCGCCATATAATGCGACCATTAAGTGAATTACAAAGGGCTGTAGAAGAAATGTCAGATGGAAATTATGGAACTCGTGTGCCGGTTAATTCGAAAGATGAGATTGGGCGATTATCTAGTACCTTTAATGAAATGGCAGAGTCAATACAGCAAGAGGATGAGGCTCAAAAAACGTTTTTAGCTACCGTTTCTCATGAATTACGGACGCCTATTAGTTATGTGAAGGGCTATGGTGAAGCATTGCATAATGGCTTTATACAGGAAGAACAAAAAGAAGAAACCATTCAGCTTATTGTTCGCGAGGCAAATCGTATGGAACGTTTGACAAATGAACTACTTCAACTAGCTCGGATGGAGAATGAGCAAACAGAAATCACGCTATATCCAATTCCACTTGCCGAAACATTGCGTGAAGTTCAAAAAATATTAATTCATCAAGCAGAAAAAAAGAGGATAGTACTGAATTTGGGTGCTGATGATGCTTTAATTATCAAAGCAGATGAAATCAAGCTGAAACAGATTTTTATTAATATAATAGAAAATGCTATTAATTACTCGTATGAGCAGTCAAAGATAGAAATAGTAGCTGTAGAGAATCATAACTATGCTCAGATTACGATAAAGGATTATGGAATTGGTATTCCACAGGAGGACTTACCACATGTGACAGAGCGTTTTTATCGTGTCAATAAGGCACGTGGTCGAGCAGATGGTGGTAGTGGATTGGGCTTATCGATTGTGGAGCAACTTTTAAAACAGCTATACGGTAAAATTGAAATTGAAAGTAAAGTAGAAAAGGGCACAACGGTGAAAATTACGTTGCCATTAATGGAGGAAGAATAAATGAGAAAATGGTTGTTAGCATTAATAGCAGTACCAGCATTATTAGTAGGGTGTGGGGAAAAAGAAGAACCCACAACATTAAAGGAGCCTGAGGTACCTCAAATACCAGATGTTGAAATCCTAACAGCAAAAGAAGTAGCAATCAATGAAACGATTGAACTTGCTGCACATGTTGAGCAGGGTGGAAAAAATGTGGATAATGCTGTTGTAGAATTTGAGGTTTGGGAATCTGGCAAACGTGACGAAGGACAAATGATTGAAGGGAATTTAGAGAAGGACGGCGTTTATAAAGCAGAAACGACATTTGACCATGATGGTGTTTATTATATGTATGCTCATACAACAGCTAATGGCGTTCATAATATGCCTAAGCAACAAATTACAGCTGGAAACCCTGATATGTCACAGGTCGTACCAGAGGATAACAAAGCGAATAACAGTATGGATAATAATATGATGAATCACGATAATAATACAGAGCAAAGCGATCAAGAAAAAAATGAAAAAAATCATCATTAAACACTTGCATTATTGTTAAAATAGGAATATGATAATGACCAGATGACCGAAATGGTTTTCTGGTCATTTTGTTTCTGTGTACTAAGAATGTACATAACCTAACAAGAAAGGATGTTATTAATGGATCGTAGGCAGGAAATTCTTGAAGCAGCTGCAAAATCTTTTACATTGTTTGGTTACAAGGCGACAACGATGGAGCAAGTAGCGAAAATTGCTAATGTCGGTAAGGGTACGATTTATACATTCTTTGCAAATAAAGAAATTTTATTTCAAGAGATAGCTATGTCACTTGTACGAGAGATGAAGGCAGAAGCAGATGCAGTGTTGGATGCATCTGCGAGTTTTATGGACAATGCGCATAATGCTTTAATGAAAATGCTTCAGTTCCGTGAAAAACATCTTTTATTTGCGAAGTTATTAGAGGAGGAAAAGGAATTACGAACGCCAGCTGTCAAACAAGTTCTCATCCGTATCGAGACTGAGATTTTATCGTATGTTGCTGAGTTAATTCAAAGGCGTATTGATAAAGGGGAGATTCGAGACTGTGATGCAGAATTAGTAAGCTATCTGTTGCTAAAGGCATATCTAGCATTTGTCGTTGATTGGCATGAACTGCATGGCGACATGATTCCAGAGGAAAAGATTTTAAATCTTTTTAAAGAAACAATCTTCCGTGGACTACTTTTAACTTGATTCGGCATTATTAACTGGATCAAGTGCAAGTCTTGGGTGTTTATTCCCAGGAAGGTTTCAATTTTTTTGAATTAAAATGACCGATTGACGTTTTCAGTCAATCAGTATAGGAGTGAAGGAATTTTATGATTAAAGCTGAATGGCTGAAAATCTTGAAAACAAGAAAAATGCTTGTGTCAATCATTGCTGTATTATTTATCCCAGTCATGTATGCAGGCATGTTTTTATGGGCTTTCTGGGATCCATATGCAGGCCTGCCTAACCTGCCAGTAGCAATTGTCAATGAAGATAAGGGTGCTGAAATGGATGAGGTAAAATTAGATTTAGGTGACACCCTGGTTGAAAAGCTCGTTGATAGTGAGCAATTTAACTTTATTGAAGTATCCAAAGAGCAGGCTGAAAAAGGTTTAAATGGTCGTGACTATTACATGATTTTAGAAATTCCAACAAATTTCTCTGAGCATGCTACAACACTATTAGATGACAAACCTTCTAAATTAGTGATGAACTATATTCCGAATGAGGGATTAAACTTCCTTGGTGCACAAATTGGTGAAACGGCAATGGATCGTGTACGTGCGGAAGTAAATGCACAGGTTTCTGCGACTTATGCGGAAAAACTATTTGATTCCATTGCAACACTTGGAGATGGCTTTACAGAGGCTGCTGATGGCTCTAATAAGCTAGATGAAGGTGCTCAAAAAGTAGCTAATGGTGCGAAAGATTTAAAAGGTTATCTTGAACAACTGGCATCAAGCACAATTGAATTATCAAATGGTACAGATAAAATTACAAAAGGTGCTGGAGATGCTGCTAAAGGTGCAAATGATTTATCTACTGGTTTAGTAAAGCTTCAGGATGGCACAGTACAATTACAAAAAGGTGCGCAACAAGCAGCGAATGGTGCTACAAGTCTTGAGCAAGGTTTAACGCAATATACACAAGGTGTTGCAAAAGTGGAAGCAGGTTTAAACACTTTAAATGATAAACAACAGCAGATTAGTACAGGTGCAGCTTCTATTGCTGATAATGCAGGTACACTAAATGGTGCAGCAACCCAACTAACAGCTGGTTCAGCAAAAGTAGAAGCAGGAATTACTGCCTTATCTAATCAACTACAAGGTATGATGGCTTCAATGCCTGAAGAGCAAGCTGCAGTATTAAAGCAAACATTAGCAGAGCTTCAAGCTGGAAGTGCAAGCGTGCATAATGGTTTAAATTCGTTATCAACAGGTACAGAAAAATTACAAGCTGGTGCAAATCAAGTTAGCTCAGGAGCAACTCAAATTGCGGCAGGTCAGTCAGAAGTGCTAGCAGGTGCTAACGCACTAACTGCAAAAAGCAATGCTTTAATGGAGGGTGCAAAAGGTCTCCAAGCAGGTAATACGACATTAGCAGCAAAATTAGGTGAACTAAATGCTGGTGTAAATACAGCAGTAACAGGTTCTAAAACATTAGCATCTGGTTTAAATGAGTTAGCGAATGGTACAACAACTTTAAATCAAGGTACATCTACACTTGCCTCAAAATCTGGGGAGCTAGCACAAGGCTCTGCAACACTTGCAGATGGTTCTACTGAGCTTGCAGATGGTACAGCAACTTTATCTGGCAAATTAGGTGAAGCAAGTGAGAAAGCAAATGAAGTACATGCAAATAAAGACACATATGATATGGTAGGTAGTCCAGTTCAAGTCGATAAGGAATCCGTTAACCATGTACCTAACTACGGTACAGGCTTCGCTCCATACTTTATTTCTCTTGGTTTATTCGTCGGAGCATTATTAATCTCCATCGTGTTCCCACTTGTAGAGCCAGCTATTCGTCCAAAAAATGGAGCAACTTGGTTTACAAGTAAGGTGTCAGTATTAGCAATCGTCGGCTTAGTTCAAACTATATTAACAGTGGTTATTGTTAAATGGGGACTTGGTCTTGAAGTAAATAATTTAGGATACTTT
Source organism: Lysinibacillus sp. NPDC047702 (assembly GCF_050272555.1). Lineage (NCBI taxonomy): Bacteria > Bacillati > Bacillota > Bacilli > Caryophanales > Bacillaceae > Lysinibacillus > Lysinibacillus sp. NPDC047702. The sequence goes on from NZ_JBNNMG010000009.1 coordinate 50,794, forward strand.
GTATTAACAGCATTATTAACAAGCTACGTTTTCTTAGCTTTAATTCAAATGTTAGTGTCCATCTTCGGTGACCCAGGACGCTTTATAGCAATTGTTGTACTGATTTTACAATTAACAACAAGTGCGGGAACATTCCCACTAGAGTTAATCCCATCACCATTACAAGTATTTAACAAACTATTACCAATGACATATACTGTTCAAGCCTTTAAAACAAGCATTTCTACAGACGATATGTCATTCTTAATGCAAAACTACGGCGTTCTATTAGGCTTCCTAGTTGCATTCTTAGCGATTACGTTCGGATACTTTATGTTACTACACACAAAACGCTATTCTAAAGTAGCCGAAGAAAATTAAAATTCAACTTACTTTGCACCCACCAATTGAATGGTGGGTGTTTTTTATATTGCTATTGAAAAGATAATTTCTTGGGGAAAGTAGAGATTCGCTCAGGTGAGTGGAAAAATCGCTCGGGTGGAGTAGAGATTCGCTCAGGTCAGAGGAAAAACTGCTCGGGTGGAGTAGAGATTCGCTCAGGTGAGTGGAAAAATCGCTCGAATAGAGAAAATATTCGCTCAGGTGAGTGAAAAAATCGCTCAAGTAGAGGAAAGATTCGCTCATGTGAAAGGATAAGCATACAAAAAACAACAGCTGATATGAGCGTATCAGCTGTTGTTTCGTAAGTGTAAGAGATTTAATTAAGGGTTCATCAAAAATGATGAGGGGTGTCATTAATGGTACGTGTGGGGCACGTAAATGACAATATTACAGAATAGGCAAATGCTTATAGGTGGTTACATTTTTCACAAGTGTTGCTGTAGCATTCACTTTGCTCTTCAATTTTTTCACCGCATTCTGTGCATTGCTTTGCAGGTAAGTTCTTGAAAAATTCAACTACGTTTTCTAACATTGTGGACTCCTCCTTTAAGTTCATCTGTACTATTACTGTTTTGATATTTCTTAGTGTATTATAACAGATGCTTTTCGTCAACACAAAATGCCTAATTTGCGTTAAAATAAATATGGATATTTTGTGAAGGAGGAAAAGCAAACGATGATTTTTGTTGATAATAAAGGAATTCATGACCCACGCATTAACCTTGCCATCGAGGAGCACTTATTAAAAACGATGGATGTTGAAAAGGAACCTGTACTTCTTTTTTACATAAACCAGCCTTCCATCATCATTGGAAAAAATCAAAATACTATTGAAGAGATTAATACAGATTATGTGGAGGACAATGACATTATTGTTGTGCGACGGCTATCTGGCGGTGGTGCAGTGTATCATGATTTAGGAAATCTTAATTTTAGCTTTATTACCAAAGATGATGGCGAAAGCTTTATGAATTATAAAAAATTCACACAGCCTGTTGTTGAAGCACTAGCTAAAATGGGTGTTAATGCAGAGCTTTCAGGGCGTAATGACATTTTGGCAGAGGGACGTAAGGTTTCTGGAAACGCACAATTCTCTACTAAGGGGCGAATGTTTAGTCATGGTACGCTGATGTTTGATACAGAAATTGACGCTGTTGTGTCTGCTCTAAAAGTGAAGAAGGATAAAATAGAATCCAAGGGAATTAAATCAATTCGCTCACGAGTGGCTAATATCTCAGAATTTTTGAAGGACAAGATGACTGTTGAAGAGTTCCGATTAGAAATTTTGAAATCCATTTTTGATGGTGAAGAAAATATTCGTTACTATGATCTAACAGAGGAAGATTGGGCAAATATCCATAGACTATCTGCTGAACGTTATCAAACTTGGGAGTGGAACTATGGTAAATCCCCACGCTTTAATATTCAAAAAACACATCGCTTCCCAACAGGAGGCATTGATATTCGCTTAGAAGTAAATCATGGCATTATTGAAGAAGCTCATATTTTTGGTGATTTTTTCGGTGTAGGAGACATGGCGGATGTTGCGCAACGATTAGTTAGGACAAACTATAATCGTTCAGCGATTGCTGAAGCGTTAGCGGATATTGATATTCCAACATACTTTGGCGGAATTACAACTGAAGAGTTTTTACAATTAATTTATTGAGTAAAGTTTATTGAAAAAGACGAATGCCTAAGACGTCACACTTCGAGCAAATGATCTTTTATGATAAAGGTTCGCTGACAATTATGTCGTCGAACCTTTTTTTGGTACAATATAGAGTAGAAAGGAGTGTTGGTATGCAGAAGCATCGGATATTTATTGTCGAAGATGATGTGAAGATTGCATCATTGCTTGCGGAAACACTTAGAAAATATCAATACGAAGTTGAAACAATTAAAGAATTTGATCATCTCATTGAAGAGTTTACAGCATTTAACCCACATATGGTATTGCTTGATATAAATTTACCTGCGTACGATGGCTACTATTGGTGTCGTCAATTACGTCAGCATACAACTTGTCCGATAATATTTATTTCTGCCCGTTCAGGGGAAATGGACCAAATATTCGCATTGGAAAATGGTGGAGATGATTTTATCACAAAGCCGTTTAACTATGAGATTGTGCTGGCAAAAATTCGTAGTCATTTGCGCCGTACATATGGTGAATATGCAGCAAGACAAGAGGAACGGACGATTAAGCAGGGACAGCTAATTCTTCATTTAGAGAGAATGGAGCTTCATAAAAATGATTTAGAGATACCCCTTCAGAAAAAGGAATGTATTATTTTAGAGCTGCTAATGGGCAATGCCCCGAAAGTAGTTACCCGTGAGCAATTGCTAGAAGAGCTCTGGGATGATCAGGCTTTTGTGGATGAAAATACTTTGAACGTTAATATGACAAGAGTACGTAAAAAACTTGCGGATTATCATATTTCATCAACGATTGAGACAGTACGTGGTGCAGGATATCGCTTTATGTTAAGCGCAGGTGAGCTATAGTGGGATGGAAATTATTTTTGCGTGATTACGCATCGTTCATTGTGTTCCAGCTGCTATTAGTTGGATTCATTATGGTCTTATATGGGCTCGACGGTTTTCGAAACGTTGATACTGCGATATATTCCTTCTGTATTAGTTTAGTATTGCTAGCCTCTTTTTTACTTGTCCGCTATTTAATGCGTCAGCGTTATTTATTGAAAATCTCTCAGCTTCCAAAAACGATGGAGGATGTACTCCAAAAAAACGCCAAAACACCGGAAGCAATACAGACTGAAAAATATATGCATGAGCTATATCGGCTTTACCAGCATGAGCTCCATTCATTGTATGCAAGTCAAAAACGACACGATCAATTTATGAATCAATGGGTGCATCAAATGAAAACACCCATATCTGTAATTGAGCTTTTATTGCAGGATGATCGCCCGCTTGATAAAAGAAATGTGCAGGAGGAAATTGATCGTTTACGAAGAGGCTTAGACATGGTGCTTGTGAATGCTCGATTGGAGAACTTCGAGGAGGACATGCAAGTAGAGCAAGTGGCATTAAAAACAATTGTTACTGCAACTGTAAATGAAAATAAACGTTTATTTATTACGAAAAGAGTTTTTCCCGAAATTCATATCGAGGATGACATAATTGTAGCGAGTGACTCTAAATGGCTTCGATTTATTATTGGGCAATTTGTAACCAATGCTGTTAAATATACTTTTGAAGCCAATAAAAAAATAGTTATTTCTGGTGTGAAAAGGGATGACTATGTTCAGTTAGCTATTTGCGATGAAGGTATTGGTATTCCTGCATCAGATCTTTCGCGTGTCACAAAAGCCTTTTTCACAGGAGAAAATGGTCGTAAAACAGGAGAGTCTACAGGAATGGGCTTATATTTAGCTAAAGAGATTTGTGAAAAGCTTGGGCACGAATTAAATATTACATCAGAGGTGGGAAAAGGAACAATCGTTACAGTGACATTTACGAATTAGGGGGAGCAAGGATGAAAGAAGTACGTATTAATGAATGGATTTTGAATATCGAGAGCGAAAAAATGGAAGCATTTATCGAATCAAATCATGATGCTTGTGAATGTCTATCCTGCAAAAATTTTCGTAAGGCAAGTCTTTTGCTTGATGCAGAAGTCATGCATTTTTCGAATTGTCTTGGGCTAGACTTACATAAACCAACTTTACTAAATGCTTTTCCTGTGGATGGTGAACAGGTGATGTATAGTGGACATTATACGGTTTGTGGAGAAGTCATTGAAGGGGAAATGGACGCTTGGGATATTGTTGTTGGCAATCATTGCTTCAGTCTCGTTGAGGACGAGGACCAGACGTCAGTCTCAGAGCCTCATTTTCAAATTGGTTTTGAGGTAGTCTTGCAATGGCTATTACCGGAATCTCTGGAACTACTTAAGAAATAAGGTGATGAGGATATGCCTATTTTACAAATAAAAGATGTGACAAAGGTTTATGAAGGCAAAGTAACACATCGTGCGTTGAATCAACTAAGCTTTGATGTTGAAGAGGGCGAGTTTTTAGCAGTCATGGGTCCATCAGGAAGCGGAAAAACTACATTATTGAATATTATTTCTACGATTGATGAACCAACTAGTGGTGAAATTATTTTAGACGGTTTAAATCCACATAAGCTAAATGCAACAGAGCTTGCCTACTTCAGAAGGAGACAGTTAGGTTTCGTTTTTCAGGATTTTAATCTGCTACACATGCTGACTGTTGAAGAAAATATTGTGTTGCCGCTAACGTTGGACCAACAACCATTAGAAGTCATGGAGGAACGTTTGGCAGGCATTGTTGAAAAGCTGGATTTAACTTCTTTTTTGGAAAAACGACCAAATGAAATATCTGGTGGGCAAGCACAAAGAACAGCTATTGGACGAGCACTTATTCATAATCCAAGTCTGATTTTGGCGGATGAGCCAACTGGTAATTTAGATTCGAATTCTTCGCGCGATGTACTTGAACTTTTAACAAAAATCAATAAGGAAAAACAAACAACGATAGTCATGGTCACACATGATCCGATTGCAGCGAGCTACTGTGATCGTGTGTTATTTATTAAGGATGGGGAATTTTTCAATGAAATTTATAAGGATGATCGCCGTCAAATGTTTTTCCAACGCATATTGAATGTTTTAAGCTTACTAGGAGGAGGACAAGTAGGTGACCTTTCGACAATTCGCTTACCGTAATGTCGTACGGAACAGCCGTATTTACGGAGCCTTTTTCATGGCAAGCTTTTTTTCTGTGGCTGTGTTTTTTATCTATTCCATGCTAATGTTTCATCCAGATATTGAACGAGGAATTTTAGGTGAGGTATCGTTAATTGGGATGATTGGTGCTGAAATCGTACTTGTCCTCTTTACACTTTTCTTTTTGTATTATTCGATGAGTGCTTTTTTAGAGGCCAGATCACATGAATTTGCGATTTTATTGCATCTTGGAATGGAAAGACGCCAGATGAATAGATTAGTTTTTTTAGAAACAATGATCATAGGATCAGGTTCCATTATTGTTGGTATTATATTTGGCTTCTCTTTTTCAAAATTTTTTTTCATGATTGTGCGAGAAATTTTACATTTAGATCAATTGCCATTATATGTTTCTTGGCAGCCGTTTTTGCTAACAATAGGTGTCTTTACTAGCGCTTTTGTGGTCATCTCGTTTATCAGTGTGTACTTTACTCGTGAAAGAAAGTTACGTGATCTTATTAAAGGGAATGACTATTTAAATAAAGGTTCCACTTATTCGAAAATCCGAGCAATATATGGTATTGCCCTCGTTTTATCCACATATATTCTAGCGTTTATTGTAGCGAATACATCATTAATTGGATTGACCTTATTAATTCCGTTTTCAGCGACCTTTGGAACCTATTATTTTTTCAGTGATTCGCTGCCTTGCTTTTTAGATGTAGCCCGAGGCAAACGAAAATTCCATTGGCAGCGCTATCGCCTTCTTTCATTAGCTGAGCAAACCCATATTATGATGGATAATGTGAAAATGTTTTTTGTTGTAACAATGGTGTCAACCTTGGCATTTTTATCGGTTGGGGTTTTAGCGACAATGTCTTCTTATACGACTCAGTATGATCGTTTAAATCCACTAGGGCTTGTGTATAAGGGCGATGTAGACAATCCATATGAACGAAGTCATATTAATTCTTTACGAATTCAGTTAGAGGAAAAGGGTTTATCATATCACTTATCTCGCTTCGTGGTAATAAAGCAAACTTCTTCTTTTACCCATAATGAAGTGGAAGTTTTTAGAGAATCAGATATGAACGTACTACTATCATCCTTTAGCTATCCACTGCTTGATTTGGCATCAGGAGAAGCTGTGTTCATACCCTATTCAGAGGATTCCTTACAAAAATTAAAAAATAAAGTTGTACAAACTATTTTGGAGGAAAATTCTATCCCGATTACTATAGATAGTGTTTATCCTAAAATCATATTCCCTGGCTCCATTGTCAGTGTCAATTCAATTATTATAAGTGATGAGGACTTTGCCAGACTAATTAAGCCGATTGTTAACAAAGATGTTGAGCAGCCTGTTTATCATTTATTCACTTTTTATATTCCTCAATGGATGGAAACAAAGGATATTGGCAGTGATATTGATGAGATAGCTGTATCTCAATATTTCAAAAAGAAGGGTAAATTTAGCCCATTCTATTTTGAAAACGCAGGATTAAATTATTCTTATATATTAGCTACCTACTCATTATTTACATTAGTAGGTGTTCTGGTGGCAACAGTATTTTTATTAGCGGCAGGCAGTTTTATTTACTTTAAATTGCATACCTCTCTTGAACGAGAGAAGCGTAAATTTGATGTTTTAAAAAGGATGGGCTTAACAGATACAGAGCTTAAAAAGCTAGTGAATCGACATCTTTTCCCACAATTTTTCTTGCCATGGGGTGTTGCGATGATGCATAGCGCCTTTGCCTTTCTAATGGTTCAAAGTATTTTAAAGGATATCGCTAATATTTCCATTGTTAAGGAAGTTTTCTTTGCATTTGGTTTCTTTGTTTTGATACAAGTAATCTATTTTTATTTAATTCGTTGGCGCTATATCTCCCATATCCGTTCGTAAGGAAAGTGTATAAAAGAGAAAAAAATGAATTATTTGACGGATTTTTTGACATGAAATAAAAAGTTTCATTGTCTTTTAGTTATATTTCTTATATAATATTACTGAATCACGATTCATTTTATCTTTATTCAGTAGAAGACTTCCACCTCTAAGGTGGTGATATGGATGCGGGTGTAATTCCTTTTCAAGGGATATCCAAACAACTACTGAATGAAGATAAAGCCTCCGGCGGATGTTACGGATTATTAAAGGAATAAATTACAAGCACAATTCAAAATCCGGACGCATTGTTTATCTGTAGCGAAAGCAAAGCGGCAGCTACAATTATGCCAAGGCGAAATTGATACGATAAGGGGATGGTGTAATTGAATTTAGTTTCGAGTGTTCGTCAACAAGCAGTACAGCAGCCAGATAAAATTGCGTATCATTTTATGGGGAAAGATACGACATATGGCGAGTTTGAGTTTACAGTTGGACGTTTTGCAAAGGGGTTACAAGAATTAGGCGTAGAAAAAGGGGACCATGTAGCATTTTTATTAGGCAACACACCGCACTATTTAATTGCCTTGTATGCAACGATGCGCTTAGGTGCAACAGCAATACCAATCAACCCGATTTATACACCTGATGAAATATTTTATATTTTGCATAATGGCGATGTAAAGGCAGTTATTGCACTTGATGCTCTTCTACCTCTAGTAGAAAAGGGTGTACAAGCTTTTCCACAAGTAACATCATTTATTATTTGTGAAACAGCAGCCGATACCGCAGAAAAAATAGCTGCCTTGTCACAAGAGGCAAAAGCAAAAACGCATTTATTTACACAAGTGATTGCTAACGTATCAGACTCTTTACAGCCTGTAGAAGTTGCCGATGATGATAATGCCATTATTCTCTATACTTCTGGAACAACAGGTTCTCCAAAGGGAGCCATGTTGACGCATGAAAATATTTATTCAAATGCACGAGATGTAGCACATTATTTAGGCTACAAAGCTGATGATCGTATTATTGCAACTTTGCCAGTTTTCCATGTATTTGCGTTAACGGTTGTTGTGAATGCACCTTTATTGAGTGGAGCAACGGTATTACTTACACCACGCTTTAGTCCAACTGAGATTTTCGCCTTAGCAAGTGAGCAAAAAGCAACTGTATTTGCTGGTGTACCTACAATGTATAACTTTTTATATCAATTACCTGAGGGCAATCCAGAAGATTTCTCGACAATCCGCTTAGCAATCTCAGGAGGCGCTTCTTTACCTGTGGCACTATTACATAATTTCGAGAAGAAATTTAATGTACGTGTTTCGGAGGGCTATGGCTTATCAGAGGCTTCACCAGTAACTTGCTTTAATCCATTAGATCGTGATCGTAAAGCAGGTTCAATTGGGACATCCATCTGCAACGTTGAAAATAAAGTTGTAGACGTAAATGGGCAAGAGGTGCCTGTTGGTGAAGTTGGAGAGTTAATTGTTAGAGGACCTAACGTTATGAAGGGGTATTATAAACTGCCTGAAGAATCAGAGATGGCTATACGTGATGGCTGGTTATATACGGGTGACTTAGCGAAGGTTGATGAAGAGGGGTACTTCTATATCGTTGATCGTAAAAAAGATATGATTATTGTAGGAGGATACAATGTCTATCCAAGAGAGGTTGAGGAAGTACTCTTTGCTCATAACAATATTGTTGAAGCGGCAGTTATAGGCTATCCCGATCCTAATTTAGGGGAGGCTGTTCATGCATTTGTGGTCTTAAAGGAAGTAGCAGCAACCTCCACAGAGGATCTACTTGCATATTGCACAAAACATATGGTGAAGTATAAGGTTCCTAAAGTCATTGAAATTATGGATGAACTACCGAAAAATACAACAGGAAAGATTTTGCGTCGCTCTTTAAAAGAAAAAGTATAAAATGAAGTAGCTACTATTGAAAAATGGTAGCGCTTTTTTTATCTTCATTCAGTAGAAGACTCCCACCTCTACAGGTGGTGAGATGAATGCGGTTTTGGTTCCTTTTCAGTGGGTGCCCAAACACCTACTGAAATAGAGGAACTCAGTCTAAGAACGCCACGTCCTGTGGCAATTTATCTGTGCGAAAGCGAAGCGACAGCAACACACAACTGAGTGACCAACATCATGTTGCTGCCGCTACGTTAGCACTACGCTTTCGCACAAAAAACATCTGTTGGCCCAAAGCCTCCGGCGGATGTCACGGATTTTAAAAGGAATGAATAAAGGATGTTAACCTAAAACCTTCGCATCCTGCGAAAACGGCTAACTGACCTGCCTCGTGCAGGCCTGGGCACAATTCAAAATCCAGACGCAATTACGCCAAGGCGAAATTGATTGTACAATGCTAGTTTGTAAAAAGAATTGCTCTTGCATGAAATAAGTTGAGCGCAGCTACCGGGAAGTGATAAAATCAAACTTGTGACAACTGTTACATACTTTATCAAGGCTTGTCATATAGTGAGAAAGTAGTCTATAGCAAGCTGTATACAATAATGGAACCCTTTGGTGTATAGTTGCGTCAAAGCATTTAGAAAATTAAATTGAAAGAGAGCATTCGGAAAAATGATAGAACTCATCAAGGAGTTAATTAGCTTTATTGTGCATATCGATGTGCATTTAGAAGAAATCATTAGCGATTTTGGTAATTGGAGTTATCTTATTTTATTTGCCATTGTTTTTGTTGAAACAGGTGTTGTCATTTTCCCGTTCTTGCCAGGTGATTCATTGCTATTTGCAAGTGGTACATTAGCTGCAGCAATGGGTGCATTTGATATGTGGATACTAATTCCCGTATTTTTAGTAGCTGCGATATTAGGAGATACGATGAATTATCATATTGGTCATAAAGTTGGAACATCCATTCCGCCAAAGAGCTTCCTAGGAAGGGTCATAAAAAAAGAGCGTATGGAAGCCGCAGAAAAATTCTTTAATACACATGGTGGAAAAACTATTGTCATCGCACGCTTTATGCCCTTCATTCGGACATTCATACCATTTGTTGCAGGTGCAAGTAAAATGAAATATAGCTACTTCATTATGTATAATGTTGTAGGCGCTATTTTATGGGTATTCAGCTGTACATTATTAGGATATTTCTTTGGTAATATTCCAATTATTAAAGATAACTTCTCAACAGTGCTTATTTTAATTATCCTTATATCTGTAATACCAGCCGTAATCGGTGCTATTAAAGCAAAGAATGGAAAATAATATGGACAGTCCAAAAGTGATAAAAAATCACATGGGCTGTCCTTATTTCAACTTCTTTCAGCAAATGTCTTTTGTACCGAAAGCGTAGCGGCAAATGTTTTTTGCGCGAAAGCACAGCGACAGCGGCAGGTACAGAAGACTCCCACCTCTATAGGTGATTAGGTGAGTGCGAATTTTAGCAACTTTTCAGCGAGTGTCCAAACACCCGCTGAAATAGAGGAACTCAGGCTAAGATCTTCACATCCTGTGAAAACTCCTGAGTGACCAACATCGTGCTGCTGACGCTACGTTAGCACTACGCTTTCGCGCAAAAAACATCTGTTGGCCCAAAGCCTCCGGCGGATGTCACGGAATAAATAAAGGATGTTAGCCTAAAATCATCGCATCCCTGCGATAACGGCTAACTGACCTGCTTCATGCAGGCCTAAGCACAAAGCCGATTCCAGACGCAATTATGCCGAGGCATAATTGATTTTATCTTAAAAATTGTATAACCCCCTGAGAATCCTCAATATCTGTTCCACGAGGTGTTTCAATAACAATAAAATTGGAAGAAAGATAGAAGATGGTAGATGAAGAATCATCATCTAAATCTACCTTTCGATTAAAATCTAAAATACCTAATGCTGCTTTAATACGATGATAATTGACTTCATGCCTCGATAAAGCTTCAATCCAAAGCTGGTTCTGTGACATATAAACATTTGGTAATGGGATTTTATCTGAAATATCAATGCCATCGATAATAGCTGGGAATTGATAATAGGTAATAAGTACTTTCCCTGCTGGAATATTGTCATTATTAAGATGACGAATGTTAAGATTAGAGTCAGAATTTATTGCCACTGGCAAATTATCACCTAGAAAATCTATTTCCCATGTTTTCTTCTTATAGTTATCTGTTAAAAAAGAAGAGTTATATTGTTGATCATATTTTTGGATAGATTCAATATTCTTTTCAATTTTCTTTAATTCTGATTTCGATAATACCTGTATGGATGAATCTGCAAAAAAGCTAAGATATAGCAGTGCAAATAACCCAAGCGCGATATATGCTGTAATCCCAATAGATAGACGTTTAAGTGTCCAGAAATTTTTTGTTTTGTTATTTACCTTTCTTAATACAAACAAGACCATGATAACTAATAATATTGGAATCAATAATGAGAGTAAGAGTACTGTAAAGTTTGTCATTTGCGAGATACCTCCGATTTATCAGCAATCCAAATACAGAGAGTAAAGCATAATATAGATACAATTACATAAAATCCGCTAAGTGCGAGATCTGGTAATTGTATGAATGGTTGAAAATTCACAAACTTAGGAAAAATAATAGGTGAAATAATGACAATTGCTAATAACACAATTGCCGATATTTTTATGATACTTGGGCCTTGGAAGCAGTAGCCAAATAGTAAACCGATTGCGCCAAACAAACAAATGCTGCAGAGGCATACAATAAAAATCGATGGTGAAATAATGAGTTTATCAATAATGAGTGACTCCTTTTCCATCAACGACAGGCCTAATATTTGTATATAGTAACTAGCTAACATAATCAAGACAGCAATAAAACTATAAAGAATAAGGACAAGTATATTTGCGATTGCACTTGAAGTTCGACTTGAAATAATAGATAAATCATCCATGCGATACGCTTTTGTAGTAAAGATAAAAGCTGTTATAAATGCCCAAAATGCTGAAATTATAAGAAACATATCAAGCGAATAAATGGAGAACTGAACATTTAAATTTCCACGTCCATGGCCACTTGAAGCACTCCCAGAGCTGAACAGCAATGCGCCAAAAATAACTTGTAAAATTATAAGGGAGCTAAGGGCTGAGCTATATAATTTGGCTTTCCATTTCACTTGCTTTTTGACAATCGTTTTAAGAGACATATTAGTCAAAGATTGCATCGATATCACTTCCTTTATTATTGGTTAAATACCTACAAATCTCACTTGCAGTAAGGGCTGATTTTGTAATACCTTTTGTTCGAAGCACTTCCTCTGTTATGAAAAGCCTGCTTGCATCAACAATTGCTGTAGACACTCCAGCTACAATCTGATGGGCATAAACGTCTATATCAGAAAGCAAGGATTCAATCATTTCACTTGGCCCGTTTAAGGCAATTAATTGTTCCTTCAATTCATCTACAGAGACATGTGTAACGACAGTTCCCTCATCTATAAGTAGAATTTCCTCCAAAATGGACTCCATTTCCTGTAAATGATGACTAGCAATTAAAATTGTCCGAGGGAAGGCTATGTATTCCTTTAGAATGGCTCTATAAAAATCTGTTCGAATTGCTTCGTCCATTCCATTCATTGGCTCATCTAATATAGTTAAAGCACAGCGGCTTACTAATCCGTAGACAAGATTAAAGGTAGCCATTTGTCCTTTAGATAATTGTTGATGTTTAGCAGAAAGATCAATGTTTGCATATTGTAGCAGGCGATATGCTAACTCACTTTGCCAATTTGGATAAAAATCAGCACCCATTTTTAAGATTTCTTCTAGTGATAAGTAATCTGAAAAGCTTAATCGATCATCAATTAAAATTGTGTTGGCAGCAGTTTGAATATTGTTAAAGGAATTCTCATTAAACACATGACAGAAACCATTAGTCGGTTTTAGGAAGCCTGCTATAATTGTCAGCAATGTTGATTTACCAGCTCCATTACGACCAATAACACCGATTATTTTTTCACCATTTATTGTACAAGTAACATCTTGGAGTGCATGAAGACGCCCAAATTTTTTAGATAGCTTTTCACATTGAATAACATTCATTTCAATTCCTCCTGTGTTTTTTGAATAAGTACCAGCAATTCCTCATCAGAAACTAGTAAGCGTTGTGCCTCTAAAACAATCTCTTGAGCCATCTTTGTTAATATTTCACTACGACGTTTCAATAAAATCCGATCCTTTGCATCTGCTGCAACAAACATACCCAGCCCCCGTTTCTTATAAAGAAGTTGTTCTTCAAGTAAAATGGTCAGTCCTTTACCAGCCGTAGCAGGATTAATATTGAATAACTCTGCTAGCTGATACTGTGAATAAACCTTTTCGTCTGCTTGTAACCGATTGGCGATAATTTCATGCTGCAGCCATTCGGCAATTTGAATATAAATGGGTATTGTACTATCTAAATGAATATGCATGAAAACCCTCCTTTCATTTTGGGTATCACAGTACATTAGTGTTGTAATGTACTATAATTTAAATTAAATTAAATGTCAAATAATACTAAGCGTATTTTAATGTGTATGGATGCGAATTTTTTTACAAGTAGTTATAAGGTTTTGTTTAACTGCAGAACATTTTTAAATGTATGATGAATGATGAGCAAATGGTCATGAAAAAATGTTATAATATTCATTATTAAATAATGGAGGAATGGGGGCGACAATATGGAAGTATTTATTGGCAGACAGCCAATTTTTAATCTTCATGAACAAGTTGTTGCATATGAATTGTTATATCGAAGCAAAAATGTGGATACTTTTCCGATGGTTGATTCAGATGCAGCAACAGTCGATGTATTAGTAAACTCATTTCTTTCAATTGGAATAGAAGAAGTTACAAACGGTAAGCCTTGCTTTGTCAATTTCACAGAAAATCTACTAATGAGCTCAATTAATGAATACTTAAATCCATCTCAAGTGGTCATAGAGATTTTAGAGGATGTTCCTTTGACACCACAGCTAGTTGAGCGGGTTATAGAGCTTAAATCATATGGGTATAAAATTGCTTTAGATGATTTTATATTGGATGAGCATGTACAAGTTTATGACGAGTTATTTGTTCATATTGACTTTATAAAGGTAGATTTTCTATTGTCGCCTTTGCATGAACGTATGGAAATTGAAAATAAAGTAAAGGAAAAATTCCCTCATATTAAATTGCTTGCAGAAAAGGTTGAGACACGTAATCAATTTGAAATAGCAAAGCATTCAGGCTATGAGTTATTTCAAGGTTATTTTTTTGAACAACCTCAAATTATAAAAGCAACTGATATACCAGTGAATACTATCCAATATTTTTATATTATTTCGTTGTTAAAAGAAGAGGAACCTAATGTACAGTTATTGTCTGAAAATATTGAACGTGATATTTCGTTAACCTTTAAATTATTGCAAATGGTTAACAATTCTTCTAGACGCTCAAATTCGAAGGTACGCTCTATAAAACAGGCAATTTTAATACTTGGAATAGCCGATTTACGCAAATGGATTTATTTATTAGCAATGCGGGAAATAGATAGGGATTCGGATTCAGATCTTTTTAAAGAAGTGGTGAGAACGTCATTATTTAGGGCGAAAGCATGTGAGAAATTAGCGAAGCTCTCCTATAAACAAAATTTTTCAGAGTATTTTTTTGTGGGCATGTTTTCATTGATTGATACTTTACTGCAAAGACCATTACATACTATTTTACAGCAACTACCATTTTCTGAGGATATAAAAGCAACCATTTTAGGGTATCAAACAGAGATGACGCCATATCTAGAATTCAGTATTGCACTAGGGAAACTTGACTGGGATAGCTTAGAAGAAATAGCTCCCCAAATCAATATAGATTTGACAAGAATAGATTTTTTATACCATGAGGCAATCGAATGGGCAGAAAAATCAATATAAGCATTGCAGAAATAAGTACCCTTTAAATGCTCTTTCAGGTACTTATTTTTTGTTTTTATCGAATAATTTGTTATATACAAATTGATGAAAGTAAATAATATGTAGGATTATTCTCTTCATCATGATGAAGTTCTCAACGTGAAAACTATTTGCTATAATCATCTCGTCTTAAAAAAATTCTGATAGTTGAAGTGGGCGTGGGGAAATGAAACATGATGTTCGGGAAAGCATTGTGGAGTATGTGTATGTGATTGTTGGGGCGGCAGTGATTGCTATTGGTTTTAATATTTTTTTATTACCAAATCAAGTCGCTTCAGGCGGAGTAAGTGGAATAAGTACAATTTTACATGGTTTATTCGGCTGGAATCCGGGGATAGTTCAATATGGTTTTAATATTCCATTATTTATTGCTGGTGTATTATTCCTTGGCAAAAAATTCGGGGTAAAATCGTTTGTTGGCACAGTGACTTTACCGTTCATTGTATTATTAACGAATAATTGGGAACCTTGGACTGATAATCCTTTACTTGGTGCGCTTTTTGGAGGAATTGTTGTTGGTTTAGGAATAGGACTTGTTTTTAAAGGGAATGCTTCTACTGGTGGCACTGATTTGCTAGCGCAAATTATTACAAAGTTTACCGGATTATCTCTTGGTACAAGTGTACTATTGATTGATGGGGTCATCGCCATTAGTGCAGCAATTGTTTTCGACTTAGAGAAAGGTTTGTATGCTCTGATTGGATTATTTGTGACAACAAAAACGATTGATATTATTCAGCTAGGCTTTAGCCAATCCAAAATGGTTTATATTATTACGATGAAACAAGATGAGGTACGTGATGCCATTTATGCTGAAATTGATCGTGGTGTGACACAATTACCTGCAATTGGTGGCTATACAAGGGAAGCACGACCAGTATTGATGGTTGTCGTTTACCAAACAGAATTCACAAAGCTGAAACAACTCATTAAAACCGTTGATCCATCAGCGTTTGTTATTGTTTCTGATGCTTATGAGGTATTAGGAGAAGGTTTCAAACGTGCATAATTTTGGTATAATATCATGGAAGTATATTTATTTTGAGGAGGGGTACTAATGAAAAAAGCAATGTTAACATTAGTGTTCGGTTCAGCAATCTTTTTAGCTGCTTGTGGCGGTGGTAAGACGACTAATGAAGGTACAAAAACGAATGCAACACCAGATGGTGAAGCAATTGCTATGAAATCATGTATCACATGTCATGGCGGCGAATTGCAAGGTCAGGGTAATGCACCAGCGATTAAAGATATAGGCGCTCGTTTATCCGAAACAGAAATTTTAGATGTTATTGAAAATGGTAAAGGTTCTATGCCTGCAGGTATTGTTAAAGGTGAAGATGCAAAAGCTGTTGCTAAATGGTTAGCAACTCAAAAATAAGATTGTCTAAACTAGCGGACTGGAGAACCGCTAGTTTTTTATGTTTTGCTTCCTTTAGCGAACGAGAGTAAATACATTTCTTTTATACATAGTCATGCTAAAATAAAGTGATACTGCAATCAGAGAGACTGATTGTAAGTGAAAAATGGACAAATACGGTTAGTTGTAGAGACCGTTAACGGAACAAACAATATTCAATTCCTTTGAAATGGAGGCTTCTAACATTGGTCGTAGTATTAACAAGAGACGTGATGGAGAAATTTAAGTTAGATCTATTAGCTGGCGAGGAAGGAATTGGAAGAACGATTGTCACTAGTGATATTTCTAGACCAGGGCTAGAGATGGCAGGATACTTTACCCATTATCCTGCAAATCGAGTACAATTACTTGGGAAAACAGAATTGTCCTTTTTTGAAATGTTACCAGTAGATGTTAAGCTTGAGCGTATGCGTTTACTGTGTTCACAAGATACTCCAGCTATTATTATTTCTCGTGATTTAGAGGTGCCCGAGGAGCTATTACAGGCTTCTAATGAAAAGCATGTACCTGTTTTTAAAACACATATGACAACAACGAAATTTTCTAGTAGACTGACCAACTATTTAGAGGGGCGCTTGGCACCAATGACAGCTGCACATGGCGTGTTAGTGGATGTTTATGGTATTGGTGTGTTAATCATCGGCAAAAGCGGCGTAGGAAAAAGCGAAACTGCACTTGAGCTTGTCAAGAAAGGTCATCGATTAGTAGCTGACGATTGTGTGGAAATTCGCCAGGAATCAGAGAATTTTTTAATTGGTAGCCCGCCTCCACTTCTAGAACATTTACTTGAAATACGAGGTATTGGCATTATCGATATTATGACGCTTTTTGGAGCAAGTGCGGTAAGACCTTACAAGCGTATTACCTTAATTATAGAGCTGGAGATTTGGGATCCTGAAAAGGTTTATGATCGTTTGGGTTTAGAGGAAGAGAAAATGAAAATTATCGATACAGAATTAACTAAATTAACAATTCCTGTAAGACCTGGGCGTAATGTATCTGTTATTATTGAAGTTGCAGCAATGAATTATCGCTTGAAAAAAATGGGTGTTAATGCAGCAGAGGAGTTTTCAAGACGTTTGGATGAGGTGATCTCTTCAGCTGATGAATTAGATGATTAATTGTTCATAATTAGGATAAAATGACCTATAGAATGGATAGAAATTGAGAGGAGCATTTGATGGATTTATTACTATTGCAAATTAACCCGATTGCTTTTCATTTGGGACCAATTCCCGTTCGTTGGTACGGGTTGTTAATTGTATCGGGTATTATTTTGGCTTATATTGTAGGTCAAAGAGAGGCTGTTAAGCGAGGCTTACCAGAGGATTTTCTTGCAGATTTATTACTATGGGCAGTTCCTATATCAATAATATGCGCACGTATTTACTATGTTTCAATGCGTTGGGATTATTATAGTGAAAATCCGGGGAAGATTATTGAAATTTGGAATGGTGGTATTGCTATCCATGGTGCATTAATTGGGGCATTTATAACAGCATACATATTCACACGTAAAAAAAATGTTAGTTTTTTACGTGTAGCGGATATAGCAGCACCAAGTATTTTGATCGGACAAATCATTGGTCGATGGGGAAATTTTATGAACCAGGAGGCTTATGGTGGTCCAGTATCTAAAGAGTTTTTAGAAAATCTGATGTTACCAGATTGGATTATTAACCAAATGTATATTGAGGAATTAGGAACATATGTCCATCCTACTTTTTTATATGAATCTGTATGGAATTTCATCGGGTTACTTATTTTACTGTTTTTACGTAAAGTGAATTTAAATCGAGGAGAAATTTTCTTCAGTTATTTAATTTGGTATTCAATTGGTCGCTTCTATATAGAAGGTTTACGTACGGATAGCTTGTATTTAATTGGTGACTTACGTTCAGCACAGGTTGTCTCTATCATCGGTGTAGTAGTGGGTCTTGGTGCGATTATTTACCGACGCATAAAAGTAAAGCCTGCTGTAAAGTATTTGGAAAATAAATAAGGGGTGTAAGACAATGGTTAAGGCATTACTATTTGATTTTGATGGTACGTTACTTAATACAAATGATTTAATCATTCAAACATTTATGCATGTTTTAAATGAGCGATTTCCTGGGCAATATTCGCCAAAAGATTGCCTGAAGTTCATTGGACCTTCTTTAAAACAGACATTTAGCGACATTGCTCCAGGTGAGGAGGAGGCAATGATGGCAAAATATCGCGAATGGAATGAATTACATCATGATGAACTAGTCACTCAGTATCCTGATGTTGTTTCGACTTTAGAGCAATTAAAGAATATGGGCATCAAATTAGCAATTGTTTCTACAAAACGAAATGAAATGATAGATCGTGGTCTTTCTATACTTGATGCTAGTCATTTATTTGATGTCCGTATTGGTACGAACGATGTGAGAAATGTAAAGCCTGATCCAGAGCCAGTATTGCTTGCACTTAAACGACTTGGTGTAAACAAAGAAGAAGCTATTATGATTGGTGACAATTCTCATGATATTGAGGCTGGGCACAATGCTGGTATAAGAGCTGCTGGTGTTGCATGGGCTTTAAAAGGTGAGGACTATTTACTGCAATTCAAGCCGGAATACATGTTGCACCATATGACAGATTTATTTGAAATTGTGAAAGCGGGGTAAGTAAATGGCACGTAAAACAGAACGCTACCGTGTCGAAGGAGCAAACTCCCTGTGGAATATATATGATACGGTGTCCTTTTGGAAGGTGATGAAGTGTTTCATTGTCATTCAAATTGGACGCTTCACACCATCTTTACGTGTGAAAAACTGGCTATATCGAACATTTTTAAAAATGAAAATTGGCGAGCAAGCCTCATTAGCCTTAATGGTCATGCCTGATACCATGTTTCCAGAACGCATTCACATTGGCAATAATACAGTAATTGGCTTTAATACGACGATTTTAGCGCATGAATATTTAATAGAGGAATATCGTCTAGGAGATGTGAAGATTGGTAATGAGGTAATGGTTGGTGCCAATTCAACAATACTGCCTGGTGTAACGATAGGTGACGGTGCGATTGTCTCAGCTGCTACACTTGTACATAAAGACGTGCCAGCCGGCTGTTTAGCTGGTGGTAATCCGATGCAAATTATTTATACTGCTGAGCAAATGGCGGAGCGTAAACGCAACGAAGTTGTAGAGTGGTGTACGACAAAAAAATAATGATCTATAAGGTTGAACAATGAAAAAACTGTTCCAAAAACAAAGGTATCTTTGTTTTTGGAACAGTTTTATTTTAATGTTGGGAATTTGCTGCTACATATTCAGGCTTAAATTCACAATTATCATGATCTCCTAAACAAATGGACTCTGCAAAAGTTGATTTAATCGCTGTACCATCAATGTCATCATTTGTGTGTAGTGTAACTTTGTCTCCAGGATAAAATTCTCCCTTACAAATACTTACGATCATTTGCTCACTTAGTTGTACGAATGGACATGCCATATTAAATCCCTCCAATTTATAGTGTATATGTTTCTACTTGGTTATTAATATTATTCTATAGTGTATTCTTTTAAATGTAAAATTAAAAATAGATTGAGAGTAATAATCAATAAAAATATTGATAATATAGTATTCTATTTGATAATGAAACTGAGAATCATTTTAATTTATGAGGTGATATAAATTATTTTGAAATAATTTATAATTACAGTTAATGAGAATAAGATTTTGATAAATTCATCTTTTTTTAAGCACCTATTCAAAAGATAATCATTCTCATTTTTTAGCTTACTTCTAATTTTGCTACAAATGTCTTTGTCATAAAATAGACACATTCTCATTCTCAATAGGCTACTGTCCCTATTCATGAAATAAAATTTGGAGATATTTTGAATTTCATTATTTTCCATTAGTAAATGTGTATAATAAACAGAATAATCAGTGTTGAAATTGTTAGAGAATTCAAGAGAGTTTACATTGACTGAATGGGAGAAATAAGTTAGAATTCTTTCATAATCTGATTCTCTAATACTCTAGTGAATTAAAGTGAAACGTAAGGAAGTGTCTACATGTCTTCAATAAAAATGTTTGAGAAACCACTTGGAATGCGCGATACATTTCCACAAATATATGAAAAGGTAGAGGCTGTAAGAAATACTGGACGAGACTTTTTATGCAGCAGAGGTTATGAATTTATTAAGACACCTGCCGTAGAGTATTTTGATACAGTTGGTAAAGCTTCTGCGATTGCTGATGCTCATTTATTTAAGCTCGTAGATAGTCAGGGAAACACGTTAGTACTACGACCAGATATGACAACACCAATTGCTCGGGTTGCCACATCTAAATTATTGAAAGAGATGATACCAATACGCCTTGCTTATTTTGCAAGTGTCTTTCGTGCACAGGAGACAGAAGGTGGGCGTCCAGCAGAATTTGATCAGATGGGAATCGAGTTAATTGGAGACAACTCTGTGTTTGCTGACGCTGAAGTGATTGTGACGGCAATGGAGCTATTACAGCAATATGGTTTAACTAAATTTAAAGTCACTATCGGTCATGCCGGCATATTAAATTGTATTTTACAAGATTATACAGAAAGCGTTGAACAGCAAGACATACTCCGAACACTTCTTGTGCAGCGCAACTATGTCGGATTTGAAGAAGCGGTAGAATCTTTTGATTTACCTAAAGCGAAAACCGATGCATTACTTCAATTTATTGAGGAAGCAATGAATTTAAAGCAAATCAAAGATATTGAAAAATATGTGCGAAAAAATGACGCATTAGAATATATGCAACAGCTTGCTAAATTACTTGAAATAGCTAATTTAGCGGACTATGTAGCCTTCGATTTTACACTTTCTAGTCATATGAGCTACTACACAGGCATGCTATTTGAAGTGTTTGCATTAGGAAGTGGATTTCCGTTAGGAAACGGTGGTCGTTATGACGGGTTACTAGAAGTGTTTGGTTCAAAAGTAGGTGCTACTGGATTTAGTATTCGGGTTGATCGTCTATTAGAAACACTTGATGGACTAGCAAATGAGCGTGAAGAAGCAGTGGTTGTGCTTTTTGGGGAAGAACAATTCGAGGAGGCATTAGCAAAGGTACAAGCATTACGAGCGGCTGGTAAACAGGCTACCTTGCAATTAAGAAGTAGCCTAGTCGATGAAAAAGCATTTTTAGCTTATTTTTCTGAGGTAGTTGTTGTTGGACAGGAGGAAGTTTGCGGTGAATGAATTAACGATTGCTATGCCGAAAGGGCGTATTTTTGAAGAGGCATACCAAATGCTTATAGAAGCTGGCTTTAATTTACCAGAGGAAGTAGAAATGTCCAGGAAATTGATGATAGAAATTCCTGAGGAGAAAATTCGTTTTATTTTAGCTAAGCCAATGGATGTTCCTGTTTATGTAGAACATGGGGTTGCAGATATTGGGATAGCAGGAAAGGATGTTTTATTAGAGCAGCAACGAGAAGTGCATGAATTACTGGATCTCAAAATTAGTACATGCTATATCGCTTCAGCAGGTTTGCCTAATACGACGATGAATGAAATAGCGCCAAGAATAGCCACGAAATACCCAAACATTGCTATGAAATATTATAAGGGCATTGGGGAGCAAGTAGAAATTATTGAACTTAATGGATCGATTGAATTGGCACCTATGATTGGCTTAGCAGATCGAATTGTCGATATTGTTTCTACTGGCCGAACGCTTAAAGAAAATGGTCTTGAGGAATATGAATTTATTACAGATGTATCATCACGGTTAATTGCTAATCCAGTAAGCTATCGGATGAAGGGAGATCGTATTATCGATCTAGTAAGACGCTTAAAGAAATGTGTTAACTAAATAGAAGCTACAGCATACATTTATCCGTGGTAGTTATATATGAAAAAAAGGGGAGTAATCCTATGAAAATAACAAAGCTAACAAAGGGTATTTCCTTAAAGCGTCAGCTTGAAAGTGGAAATGAAGAACAGTTAAAGGTAGTACGTCAAGTATTAGCGGATGTTCGAGCAGATGGCGACACGGCTATACGTTCTTATACAGAAAAATGGGATGGCTTTGCACCTAAAAATCTACGTGTGACACAGGAAGAAATAGAAGAAGGCGCTAATGCAATTGATCAACAGCTTTATGATGATTTAACAGAGGCTGCTCAAAATATTCGACTATATCATGAGCAACAAAAACGTTCAGGTTATCGCTTAGAGCTAGAAAATGGGTCATGGCTAGGGCAACGAATTACAGCGCTCGATGCAGTGGGGCTGTATGTTCCTGGGGGTATAGCGGCTTATCCATCGTCAGTTTTGATGAATGTTATTCCTGCACAAGTTGCTGGTGTGAAACGCATTGTCATTTCTTCTCCAGCAGGGAGAGATGGAAAATTACCACCAGGTGTACTTGCTGCAGCGCAAATTTTAGGTGTAGAGGAAATATATAAAATTGGTGGAGCACAAGCCATTGCGGCACTTGCATATGGTACAGAAACCATTTCACCAGTTGATAAAATTACAGGTCCAGGGAATATTTTTGTAGCATTAGCCAAACGTGAGGTATTTGGTGAAGTATCGATTGATATGATTGCGGGACCAAGTGAAATTGCTGTGCTAGCAGACGATACTGCATTTGCGGATGAAGTTGCGGCAGATCTATTATCGCAGGCGGAGCATGATCAGTTGGCATGTGCTATTTTAGTGACGACTTCTGAGCAATTGGCTAAAAAAGTAGCTTATGAAGTGGAGAAGCAATTAACTGCTTTACCACGTCAAGAGATAGCAAGTGCATCTATTGATAACTTTGGAGCGATTTATGTTGCTGAAACGATGGCAGATGCAGTAGATGCCATTAATTCACTAGCACCTGAGCATTTAGAAATTGTGACAAAAAATGCTGAGGCTGTGGCTGAACAGGTTCGCCATGCGGGTGGTATTTTCATCGGGCGTTATAGCTCTGAACCTGTTGGTGATTACTTTGCTGGGACAAACCATATACTACCAACCAATAGTACTGCACGTTTTGCCAGCGGGCTAAATGTTGATGATTTTGTGAAAAAATCCAGTATCGTTTTTTATAGTGAAAAAACATGGGCAGAAAATGCACCGAAAATTGCACGACTTGCACGTATGGAAGGCTTAGAGGGGCATGCACGTGCAGTGGAATCACGTGGATGGGAAAAGGAGTAGTACAATGACAGAAAAAAAACGCTTTGCGAAAGTAGAAAGAACAACAAATGAAACACAAATCTCAGTAGCCATTGATTTAGATGGTGAAGGGAAGGCTGATATTAAAACTGGCGTTGGCTTTATGGATCATATGCTAGATTTATTTATCAAGCATGGACTTTTTGATGGAATAATTCAAGCGAATGGTGATACCTATATTGACGACCACCATACAACAGAGGACCTTGGAATCGTACTAGGTCAAGCGATTCGTGAAGCACTTGGTGATAAAAAGGGCATTAAACGCTACGGCACAGCATTTGTGCCAATGGATGATGCGCTAGCACAGGTCGTTGTAGATTGCTCTAATCGTCCACATTTAGAATACCGTGTACCGCAATTAAAAGAAAAAGTGGGTAGCTTCGATACAGAATTAGTTCATGAATTTTTATGGAAATTTGCTCTAGAAGCACGAATGAATGTTCACGTCATTGTACCTTACGGACAGAATACACATCATATTATTGAAGCAATTTTTAAGGCGTTAGCACGTGCAATCGATGCGGCAGTGGAAATTGATCCACGTGTTAAAGGTGTGCCATCAACTAAGGGGCTGTTAACGTGAAAATAGGTGTGATCGATTATGGTATGGGCAATTTATTTAGTGTAGAGCAGGCATTAGAACGACTTGGCTGTGAGGTGGTTGTTACGGCTGATGAAAAAGCGCTGGATACAACAGATGCACTTTTATTACCGGGTGTGGGAGCATTTCCAGATGCTATGAAACGACTGGCTGAGACAAAATTAGATCGCTATTTACAAAAGGTAAAGGCAGACAATCGTCCACTGCTTGGTATTTGCTTAGGTATGCAGCTGCTATTTGAGGAAAGTGAAGAGGTTACGGCAACAAAAGGCTTAGGATTTTTCAAGGGAAGCATTAAACGTTTCAGTGGTGTGAATGATGGTCAAGTATATCGGGTACCACATATGGGCTGGAACGAGCTTGTCATGACTAATCGTCCAACCTGGCTAACAGCATTGCCACCAGCAAAGCATGTGTATTTTGTTCACTCCTTTTATGCAACAGATATTGATGATACAGAGCTTGTCGCCTATGCGGATTATCATGGTATTCGGGTTCCTGGTATTGTTGCCACTGGCTCTGTAACGGGAATGCAGTTTCATCCAGAAAAATCAGGTGAGTTAGGTGTTTATTTATTACAGCAATGGTTGAAGGGGGTAGCTTCATGCTAACAAAGCGTATTATTCCATGTCTGGATGTGAAAGAGGGGCGGGTTGTAAAAGGTGTGCAGTTTGTGTCTTTACGAGATGCGGGTGACCCAGTAGAGCTAGCCAAGTTTTATGATGAGCAAGGGGCTGACGAGCTTGTCTTTCTTGATATCTCTGCCTCACATGAAGGGCGTGAAACAATGGTGGATGTTGTTCGACAAACTGCAGCGACACTAGCTATTCCATTTACAGTAGGTGGTGGGATTCGCACATTGGATGATATGAAACGCATTTTACGTGCAGGCGCTGATAAAGTATCAGTCAATACTTCTGCTTTAGAGCGACCAGAGCTTATTAAAGAAGGATCTGACTTTTTTGGTGCACAATGTATTGTTGTTGCAATTGATGCACGCTATAGTGATGAAGACGGTACATGGATGGTTTATACTCATGGTGGTCGCAACAAAACTAGTTGGCAAGCAACAGAGTGGGCGAGGGAAGCGGTTCGCTTAGGCGCTGGTGAAATTTTATTAACAAGCATGAATCAGGACGGTGAAAAATCAGGTTTTGATTTAGCCTTAACTAAGGCAGTGAGAGAGGCAGTGACAGTTCCTGTTATTGCTAGTGGCGGTGCAGGAAATGCCGAACATTTTTACGAAGTATTAGCGGATAATGTTGATGCAGATGCAGCGCTGGCAGCATCCATCTTTCATTACAAAGAAACAAGCGTAGCGCAAGTAAAAGAATACTTACGTGAAAAAGGAGTGGCAGTAAGATGATAGAGGGCATTAAATTTGATGATAAAGGTCTTGTTACTGCGGTTGTACAAGATGCCAATACAAAAGAAGTACTAACTGTAGCCTATATGAACAAAGAATCATTGGAAAAAACACTTGAATCAGGTGAAACATGGTTTTATTCACGTTCACGCCAAGAGCTTTGGCACAAGGGGGCAACTAGCGGTCATACGCAGAAAGTGGTATCTATTAAAGCGGACTGTGACGGTGATGCATTAGTTGTGGAAGTACTTCCTGCTGGTCCAGCTTGTCATAATGGCACAACCTCTTGCTTTACAAAGCTTATTCAGCAAAATACAAAGGTTGGCTCTGTTGAGATTATATCTAAGCTTGTAAACGTTATTGAAAAACGTGAGCAAGAAATGCCAGAAGGCGCATATACTACATATTTATTCGATAAAGGAATCGATAAAATTTGTAAAAAAGTCGGTGAAGAAGCAACAGAAGTTGTCATTGGTGCGAAAAATCGAGATGCAGAAGAGGTTAAATGGGAAGCGGCTGATTTGATTTACCATTTATTGGTGTTGCTGCAAGAACAAAAAGTAAGTGTTTATGATGTGTTACATGTGTTAGAAAAACGTCACGAAGAGAAATAACAGCATATTGCTAATTGTATGGTATAATAGAGTTTACTGTGTAAAGGAACGTGGAATACGTTCCTTATTTCTTGTTTCGGAGGAAATATTTTGGAAAAGAAACATAAAAAAGAGAATTTAACGAATGTCGTGTCGTTCATTCCAACAGGCGACTATTATTATAAAAAATCAATTCAGGCAATGAATAGTGGTCAAATGAATAAAGCTTATAAATATTTACAGCGTGCAGTAGATCTAAGTCCAGATGATCCAATGATCTTATTGCAATTGGCAATCGTGGAGTTAGAGGGTCAACGTTTCGAGGAAGCGTATGATCTTCTTCGCCATGCCTATCAAATTGATCCAGAGAATCCAGAAATCATTTTTTATATGGCAGAGGTTTCAGGTTGTATTGGTATGATACAAGATGCTAAACGCTTTGCGGAGCAATATTTGCAAAAAGAGCCAGATGGAGCCTATGCAGATGAGGCGGCAGAAATATTAGAATTCGTTGCTTTTGAGCAGGATGATTTTGAGGAGCTTGATGGTACTGGCGAGGATTTATATCGACAGGAACAGGCGAGGCGCTGTATGGAAAAAGGGGATTTCCCCGAAGCTATTAATATTCTAGAAGAATTAATTGAAGATCGTCCAGATTTTTGGTCAGCTTATAATAATTTAGCACTTGCTTATTTTTATGTTGGTGAGGCAGAGCAGGCAAAGTCACTATTAAACACGGTCTTGCGTGAAAATAAGGGAAATTTACATGCTTTATGTAATTTAACAGTTATTGCGTATTATGAAAAAAATGAAGAAGAATTAAAGGACCTTTTAAATGTACTTGTAAAAATTCAGCCATATACTTGGGAACATCGCTACAAGCTAGGTGCAACATTAGCGTTAGTCGGGCAATATGATTTAGCCTTTAAATGGTTACGCAGTATGCAAAAGCGCGGTTATATAGGTGATGCTGGCTTTTATTTTTGGTTATCCCATGCGGCATACTTTTCAGGACATAAGGAAATTTCTAAGAGTGCTTGGGAGCAGCTATTAGAGCTAGATCCAGACAAAGAGGGCTTTGAACCTTGGCGTGAACAGGAAAATGTATATGAACTTGATGCATTAGAGCATGACCGGGATTATATTGTGGAAAAACTAGAGAGTAATTATACTAGTGAGCGTATTTTTGGGTTGTTTTTATTGAGCTGTACAGCGCATAAACAAGAAATTATTGCACATCCAAAATGGATAGATGTTGAGCAATATGGTTCATTCGAAAAGTTATTCTTAGCTTATGCACTGGGTCATCATTTTGATATGAAGAACAAGGTCGAGGCTAGTTTTTTACGGGCAGTAAGTGTGCCAGAAATTTTATTAGAACAGTATGGGAAGCTTACAGCCCTCATTGCACCAATGTTTCAAATGTGGTTTGTTCTCTGTGAACAGGCACTTAATAGCAATTATCGTTTTACAAATCCAGCAGCTATTGCAGGAGCGAATGATTTCTTATTTCGTTCATCACGAATGCTCAAGGTTACAAAAAAAGAGATAGCCCAGCAATATGGGGTATCTGTGGCGACTTTATCAAAGTATATTGATGAAATTTTAATGTTCTTACCAAACGGTCATAAGTAACCTCTGAGCAACATAGTTGAATAACTTTTTACTTTCACATACGATGAACTTACTATCGTTATAATAGGTGAGACTTCAAAAAGTAGTTGAACCGATCAGGCTTTCATGGGCAGTTAATCGCCAACTCTTGCATCACTTAAATCTGAAAGTGGAGACTTACTGTACATTTAAGCAGGATAAAAAAGTATTTGTGTAGGGGGAAGAATTTATGTCGGAAGAAAAAATTTATGATGTTGTAATAATTGGTGCAGGTCCTGCAGGAATGACTGCTGCTGTATATACATCACGTGCAAACCTTTCAACTTTAATGATTGAACGTGGTATCCCTGGTGGACAAATGGCAAATACGGAAGAAGTAGAAAACTATCCAGGATTCGATACAATTTTAGGACCAGAGCTGTCTACAAAAATGTTTGACCATGCTAAAAAGTTCGGCGCAGAATATGCTTACGGTGATGTTTCTGAAATTATTGATGGGGATGAATATAAAACAATCAAATCTGGTGCGAAAGAATATAAAACACGTGCGATTATCATTTCTACAGGTGCGGAATATAAAAAAATGGGCGTGCCTGGCGAAAAAGAATTAGGTGGTCGTGGTGTCAGCTATTGTGCAGTTTGTGATGGTGCTTTCTTCAAACAAAAAAATCTTGTTGTCGTAGGTGGCGGAGATTCAGCAGTCGAAGAAGGTGTTTACTTAACTCGCTTTGCTGAGAAAGTAACAATTGTTCACCGTCGCGATAAATTGCGTGCACAAAAAATACTTCAAGATCGTGCCTTTGCAAATGAAAAAATTGATTTCATCTGGAATTCAACAGTGAAAGAAATAAATGAAGCTAATGGCAAAGTTGGTAGTGTAACATTACAATCTACTGTAGATGGAACAGAATCTGAATTTGTGACTGATGGCGTATTTGTTTATATCGGGATGCTACCATTAACAAAGCCATTTGAATCTTTAGGTATTTTAAATGATGCGGGCTATATTTTAACAAATGATAACATGGAAACAACTGTACCAGGTATCTTTGCAGCAGGTGATGTACGTGAAAAATCACTTCGTCAAATTGTGACAGCTACAGGTGACGGAAGTATTGCCGCACAAGCAGTACAGCATTATGTGGAAGAATTATTAGAGAAAATTAATGCTTAATGTTAATAGCTGTACCAAGGAAAAAAATACAAATTTTAACACGGTTTTAATATTGTTGTAACTTGAATGACATATAAAAGGTGTAATATATATTGTGTAATTAGCAATCCCCCTTTTATTTTGTTTAGTAGGTTGTTTCCGCCTAATATGGTGGGGCAACCTATTTTTGTTATGTAGGATTTTAATAATAATTGTAAGTAGTTATTTAGACCTCTTAGGTGATAGCAAAATCATGATTACTAGGAATACGAGTAAGATGAAAATTGTCAAACACTAAAGTTCTGATTGGAGGACAAATATTGTTGGGTCTTGCTATAATGAAAGATAGAATGCAAAGTGATTAGAGGTGTGCCTATGCAAAGAATTGCAAATTTAATTGCCGTTAAAGACGGTCAAGTATTATTACTTCAAAAGCCTAGACGTGGCTGGTACGTTGCTCCAGGTGGAAAAATGGAGAACGGTGAATCCATCTATGAGGCTGCTATACGTGAGTTTCAAGAGGAAACAAATGTCACACCATTAAATGCGCATTTAAAGGGTGTTTATACAATGGTTATTAAAGAAAATAATGCAGTCGTTGATGAATGGATGCTTTATACATTTGTTGCTAAGGATATAGAGGGTACACCTTTTGATGAAACGAGAGAAGGCAAGCTTGCATGGCACCCAGCAGAGGATTTAAAACATTTGCCAATGGCTGAAGGTGATCGGACAAATTTACAATTTGCCATCTCACAATCAGGCATTCAGTATGGAACATTTGAATATACGACTGATTTTGAATTATTGCATGAAAAAATACAAATATCAAAAGAACAATAAAAGGAGCTGCATGACAGTGGTGGTTGAAGGCCAACAAAGTACACATGAATTGGTTATTATTACAGGAATGTCTGGAGCTGGAAAAACAGTAGCTATTCAAAGCTTTGAGGATTTAGGGTATTACTGTATTGATAATTTACCACCGGCGTTACTTACAACTTTTTTAACCCTTCTCAGAGATTCGGGAAAAAATACTGCACGTATTGCAGCTGTCATGGATATGCGTGGTGGTGACTTTTTTGATTCTCTTATTGGTGCTCTTGACCATATAATAAAAGAAGGAGATATTGTTGCACGTATATTGTTTTTAGATGCACATGATGCAACATTAGTTAGACGCTATAAAGAAACAAGACGTTCACACCCGCTAGCTGTCAATGGCCTACCATTAGATGGTATTCAACAAGAGCGTATTTTGCTATCAGAAGTTAAAGGTCGTGCTGATTTTGTTTATAATACGTCTACTATGAAGCCTAAGGAACTACGTGAAAAAATCGCGAAGGAGTTTGCAAGTGATGCAGACTATGTTTTTTCGGTTAACATTATGTCTTTTGGATTTAAACATGGTATGCCAATAGATGCAGATTTAGTGTTTGACGTGCGTTTTTTAAAAAATCCATACTATGTTGAAGAGCTACGTCCTAAGACGGGGTTACAGACGGAAGTATCCTCTTATGTTTTAGCGCTTGAGGATACACAAACTCTCATTCAAAAACTGAAGGATTTATTTGAATTTATGATTCCTCTATATAGACAAGAAGGAAAATCACAGCTTGTTATTGCCTTTGGTTGTACGGGTGGACAGCATCGCTCGGTGACATTAGCAGAGTATTTTGGGGCATATTTAGGTGGAAAAGAGAATACGGTTATAACGCATCGTGACATCAATCGAAGAAAGGATTGAGTGAATGGGGAAAAGGCAAACTAAGCTTGTAGTTATTGGTGGTGGTACAGGGCTTTCAACATTACTGAGGGGACTGAAGCATCATCCATTTGATATTACTGCTATTGTAACAGTAGCGGATGATGGTGGTTCTTCAGGGCGCTTACGGGATGATTATGATATACCACCACCCGGCGATGTCCGAAATGTTATTGCGGCATTATCGGATGTTGAACCACTTGTAGAGCAAATGTTTCAATATCGTTTTTCAGCATCACAAGATTTACGAGGGCATTCATTAGGTAATTTAATGCTCACTGCTTTAACAGAGATTACTGGAGATTTTAACCATGCCATTAGTGAAATGGGAAAAGTGTTAAAGGTCCATGGTCGCGTTATACCAGCTGCCAATAAAAAGATTAATTTACATGCAGAGCTTGTGGACGGTTCTACAATAGAAGGTGAATCTAAAATTCCAACGGCTACAAAACGAATTAGTCGTGTTTTTTTAGTGCCTGAAAATGTGAAACCGTTACCAGAGGCAATACGAGCAATCCATCGTGCGGATTATATTTTAATTGGTCCTGGTAGCTTATATACGAGTATCATACCTAATCTGCTTGTCAAAGAAATTGGTGAGGCTGTCGTAAGAGCTAAAGGAAGAAAAATTTATGTTTGTAATTTAATGACTCAAAAGGGTGAAACCATTTCCTATACAGCAGGAGATCATGTAAAAGCAATTTACGAACATGTTGGCGCTTCCTTTATCGATTCTATTTTAGTAAATGAAGAGAAGTTACCACATCCTGTACAGGAGCTTTATAAGGAAGAATGTGCGGAACCTGTAACATTTGATGTGGCAAAGCTTGAAAGTATGGGATTAGAGGTTATTAAGCGCGATATTGCAACGATTCGGTCAGATGGAACGGTTCGTCATAATGCGGCAAATGTTGCTAAATGGCTAGTAGAATACGCAAATATTTATAAACAAAAAGTAAACAATCTAAAAATACAATCATAAAGCGCTTATTGTATATGATAGGATGAGCATATACATAGAACTGAAAGTTGAAAGGGGGGCACGTGATATGTCTTTTGCTTCTGAAACAAAAAAAGAATTAACGCAAATAGAAGCGGACAATCATTGTATGAAAGCAGAAGTATCTGCCCTAATTCGTATGAATGGTTCATTATCCTTTGCGAATAAACAGCTAAGCTTAGACGTACAAACTGAAAACGCTGCAATTGCAAGAAGACTCTATACGATTATGAAAAAGTTGTATCCGTATAACGTCGAGTTACTTGTCCGAAAGAAAATGCGTTTGAAAAAAAATAACGTATATATTTGCCGTGTAAGAGAAGGTGCACGTGAGCTATTAATTGATTTAGAAATCATCTCAGACGACTTTCAATTCAATCATACGATTTCTCCAAAGCTCATTAAAAAAAGTGGTCAAAAAAGAGCATATTTACGAGGTGCATTTTTAGCAGGCGGCTCTGTTAATAATCCAGAAACATCAGCCTACCATTTAGAAATCTATTCTTTATATAAAGAGCATGGCGAGGCTTTAATGGATGTGATGAATGAATTTGAGCTAAATGCAAAAACAATAGAACGGAAAAAGGGCTTTGTGACCTATTTAAAAGAGGCAGAAAAAATTTCTGATTTTCTTAATATTGTAGGAGCTCATCAGGCAATGATGAAGTTTGAGGACGTTCGTATATTGCGGGATATGAGGAATAGTGTTAACCGTATTGTCAATTGTGAAACAGCAAACTTAAATAAAACAATAGGTGCAGCATTGCGTCAGGTAGAAAATATTCGATTTATTGAAAATTCCATTGGTTTAGATCAATTACCAGAAAAGCTTCGGGAAATTGCTCGTTTACGAGTGGAATATCAAGATGTCACACTTAAAGAACTGGGTGAAATGGTATCAAGCGGAACGGTCAGTAAATCAGGTGTCAATCATCGTTTACGAAAAATCGACGAAATAGCAGATGCATTAAGACGTGGAGAAAAGATAGGCGGTTAAGTTTTCATACTTTTCAGGTATGAATGTGATGCGTAATCGCGTATTGTTCTTTTGCTAGTAAGTGAGGTAAGATAAAACTAATAAGATGAACGGTAGTAAAGGGGAGTTTTGAGAATGACCGAGAGAAGAGTCCAAGTCAAATTAAAATTAGGACTACAGGCTAGACAAGCAGCGTTATTTGTTCAAGAGGCAAATCGTTTTAGTGCAGATATCTTTCTTGAGAAGGATGAGAAAAAAGTTAATGCTAAATCCATTATGGGTGTAATGAGCTTAGCTATTGCCAAAGGAACAGAGGTAGTTTTAAGCAGTGAAGGCAACGATGCTGAGCAAGCGGTTACAGCATTGGCAGAATTAATCGAAAAAGAAGATTAAATATAAAGACTGTCCAATAAATTGGGCAGTTTTTTGTGTATCTAATTACTAGAAGTGGTGGATAGCGGAGCTAATGTGACGGATAGAATGGATTAAAAGTAAAAAAAGACATCTCAGAACTAAATCTGAGATGTCTGTACTGTGTTATTTACGGTCGTTACGGTCCATAATATGGTCGATTAAGCCATATTCTTTTGCACGTTCAGCCGTCATGAAGTTATCACGATCTGTATCTCTTGAAATGACTTCAAGCGGTTGCCCAGTACGTTCTGATAAGATACCATTTAATTTTTCACGTAGGAATAAAATTCGTTTTGCAGCGATTTCAATCTCAGTTGCTTGACCCTGTGCACCACCAAGTGGTTGGTGAATCATTACTTCTGCATTTGGTAATGCGAATCGTTTACCAGGCTCACCTGCTGCAAGTAGGAATGCCCCCATAGATGCTGCCATACCGATACAAATTGTCTGCACTTGTGGTTTGATAATTTGCATTGTGTCATAGATGGCCATACCGGCAGTGATTGATCCACCTGGTGAGTTAATATAAAGTGAGATATCTTTATCTGGATCTTCAGCTTGTAGGAATAAAAGCTGTGCTACGATAGAGTTAGCCACGTTGTCATCAATCGCACTTCCTAAAAGGATGATGCGGTCTTTTAGTAGTCGTGAATAGATGTCATAGGCACGTTCACCACGGCTTGTTTGTTCAATAACTGTAGGAATTAAATTCATGTTAAATCCTCCTTAATAAAACTAAATTCGAATACTTTTGCTGAAAACTTCTGTTGTATTTCAGCTGTATCCTTATCATACACATTATAGTCAGGGAAGGTCAAATATTAACCCTGCTAAAGTGAAATAAAAAAAATAAATTGTTTTTGCATTCTATAGTTGAATTGTTAGCAATACGTTTGTATAATAGTTAAGGTCATAAGTTTAAAGTACGGTTCACTATTTTGCGGGTATGCTTCAAAAAATGAGGATTATCTACATCATGCTTTTCATAAAGCCTAGAGTGAGTACTTTTTTTTTGTTTTTTAATTGCCCTCGTGGTGTAATGGATAACACGTAAGATTCCGGTTCTTGCACTGGGGGTTCGATTCCCTCCGAGGGCGCCATTTTACTGATTATTTGATATACATTTATAGCTCGATTCTCCTAATAAGTAGTTTAGCAGCCTGCTTAGTGGAGAAAGAAGGGAAAATAGTGGAAATACTGCCCTAATTGGCATTATTCCCGTATTTGTTCCATTCAAACCTTCAAAAAAAGCAACAACTCCAAATTATTTTTTAGTGAACATACTGTACGTGAGGACTAGCCATCTAGTCGAAAAAAAGAATCCTATCTGAGGGGATTCTTTTTTTTTTGACTAAAACTATCTAATTATGGCATGATTAGCCGTGTATAAATATACATTTTTGATGCTATTTTCGTTTATTCATACCGTTTTTTGCTAAAATAACGCATAGAGATAAATTTTTATGAAAAAATAATTACTTTTATACGAAAAGTTATTGTCTATTGGCAATAATGTTACTATAATTGACCTAATAGTCGAACATTTCCGAATTGTGAAAAATGAAGTCATATTTCGGAAAAACTTATTTTAGGGGGAAACGCTATGAAAAAAAGATTAACCATGTTACTTATGCTCGTGGCAGCACTAATGCTAGCTCTAGCAGGATGTGGCGCGAAGGAAGATAAATCATCAGGTAGTGCACCAGCAGAGGATGGTGGAAGCGGTAAAAAAGTTTATAAGGTAGGTACTGAGGCTACTTTCGCTCCTTTTGAATCAATTGACGATAAAGGGAATATTGTAGGGATTGATGTCGATATTTTGAAGGCTATTGCTGATGAAATGAACTTTGAAGTAGAATGGCAAAATATTGGTTGGGAGCCTGTATTCCAAACAATTCAAAATGGTGAAACAGATATTGGGGCATCAGGGATCACAATTAATGAAAAGCGTAAAGAGTCATTTGATTTTACAGAGCCATATTATGAATCTCAATTATTAATTGTTGTAAAAGAAGATTCAAAGATTAAGTCATTAGCTGAGTTAAAAGATAAAAAGATTTCGGTACAAATTAATGCTACTGGTCACGAAGCTGCCAAAAAACTACAGGGTGATGCTAGTACAAAAATTATGGCATTTGAAAATCAACCAGTGGCTATCCAAGAAATGCTGAATGGCAATGTAGATGCTGCGATCGGTGATAATGCAGTAGTTTATGAATATATCAAAGCACATCCAGATCAAAAACTTAAAATAGTAGAAGATGATGCATTTGAAAAAGAATATTATGGCTTCATGGTTCAAAAAGGAAATAAAGAGCTTTTAAACCTATTAAATGAAGGTCTACAAAAGATTAAAGAAAACGGTAAATTAAAAGAAATTACTGGCTCAGACTTTAAGTAAGACAAGGATAATGATGCCCCTAGCGCATAGTTGATAGGCTAGCGGTTTCATATTCTTTCGTAACTTTTTAGGGGAAATGGGGTTTTCGGATGGACATCTTTGACTTACGCTGGGACATAGTCTGGAACTACCGAGATATGTTTATACGTGGTATTGGCGTAACATTAATTTTGACACTCAGTGGTTATTTTGGTGGTATTTTTTTAGGATTATTTTTAGGGCTCGGAAAATTATCAACGAAAAAATGGATTTATTGGCCATGTAAGCTTTATGTTGATTTATTCCGTGGAACACCAATGCTAGTGCAAATTTTATTAATTCACTTAGCCGTAATACCTACGATTTTTGGACACTCTTTAGGTTATATGGTGTCAGGGATAACGGCACTTATTTTAAACTGTGCGGCCTATAATGCGGAAATCTTCCGTGCGGGCATTCAAAGTATTGCGAAAGGTCAGATGGAGGCAGCTCGATCACTTGGCTTAACACATAACCAAGCGATGAGAAAGGTCATTTTACCACAGGCATTTAGACGAATGATCCCACCTTTAGGGAATGAATTTATTGCGCTATTAAAGGATTCCTCATTAGTAACAGTTATTGCTGCTCCAGATATTTTATATGCAAGTAAAGTAGTAGCAGGAGCCAGCTTCCGTTTCTGGGAGCCTTACATTGTTGCAGCATTATTATATTTAGTTTTAACGTATGGTGTAACAAAAATTGTGACATTTATCGAGAAGCGATTCAGTAATAGCTATGTCCCTCGTAAGGCAGAAGGGCGGGAAGCACGATGATTAAAATTCAGAATTTACACAAATATTTTGGCAAGCTAGAAGTGTTAAAAGGTATTGATTATGAAATACAAGAAAAACAGGTAGTTTGTGTAATAGGACCATCTGGTTCAGGGAAAAGTACCTTTTTACGCTGCATTAATATGCTAGAAGAGGTGACTGATGGTGCCATTTATATTGAAAACGTGAAGATTAATGATCCTAAAACAAATATAAATGCAATACGTGCAGAGGTAGGCATGGTGTTTCAACAGTTCAATTTATTTCCGCACATGACGGTTATTGATAATGTGACAATGGCTCCTATGCAAATTCGTAAGATGAGTCGTGCTGACGCAGAAGCATTAGGGCATGAGCTTCTTAAGAAGGTTGGTTTAGATAGTAAGGCATATAACTATCCTGAACAGCTTTCAGGTGGTCAGCAGCAACGTGTAGCTATTGCTCGGGCTTTAGCAATGAAACCAAAAGCGATTTTATTTGATGAACCTACATCAGCACTTGATCCAGAAATGGTAAAAGAGGTGCTAGATGTAATGAAGAACTTAGCAGCTGAGGGAATGACAATGATTGTCGTTACACATGAAATGGGCTTTGCACGTGAGGTAGGCGATCGTGTGGTCTTTATGGATGGCGGCTATATTGTTGAAGAAGGAGCACCGGAGGAAATTTTCGGAAATCCTCGAAATGAACGAACAAAAGCATTTTTAGGAAAAGTTTTATAACTAATAAGGAAAGCAGTCTCAGGTGATTTGTATCACATGTGAGACTGCTTTTTTTTAATGAAGAGGATTTGTAGTAGTACCGAATGAATCGAGTATTGTTCGCATATCCTGCTGTGAATATTGAGGCACTTGATAGTAGCCATGTTTATTTTGGTAAATAGATAATTCGTATGCCATTTCAATACAGTTGGGAATACTATCTGCAACAACACGACGAACTACAGGGTTTGTAGTTTCAGTTGCCGCAGCTGTCATACATTTTGCTGCACCTTTTTGAGCACCTAATAAGAAGCCAGAAATTGTTTCATCATTAATTTCATTTGCATTTTGCATTGGTTTTTTAGGTTGTCCAGGATTTAATCCATAAGTAAAGTTATTGCCTGTCTCCATTTGGTAACGCCCAGTTGGAACAGATGGATCATGCCCAGTTTTAAATGATTCCACAATAGTGTTATACATTCCCAAAGTGAAGTTATATTGGCGATCCAAAATGTTAAGTAATTCTGGGTCCTTTACATGTGGACGTAAAATAATGGATTGATTCATACCAGCAATAATTTCGCCAAGTGTTTCATGCATGTCCATAACTTCATGTCCACCATGATTTAGGCTTTGTTGTTGGTTGAATGATGGTTGGTTAGCTGATTCGTTGTGAAATGATTGTGACAAAAAAAACGCCTCCTAAATGTTATTTTGTTGCAGTATTTAGTATGTCTATTTAGATATATTTCATACGGTATAAATCCATTGGCATATATATTGAATAGAGATGTTTTTTTGCAGCACATTAGAGGTAAGGAAAAGTAAGCATGTAAAGGAGGGAATACAATTTGAAAAAAGCTTTTGGACCTATAGGAATAATAATCATTATTTTAGTTTTACTAGCTTTATTATTTATTCCTAAATACAACAGCCTAGTAACAGCGGAAGAGAGTGTGGATTCAAAATGGGCTCAGGTTGAAAATCAGCTTCAGCGTCGCTATGATTTAATTCCGAATTTAGTGGAATCCGTGAAAGGGTATGCCAAACATGAGCAAGATATCATTTCTAGTATTTCTGAGGCGCGCTCACAAATGGGAAATGCACGTACTCCAGAGGAACAGGCAGTTGCGAACGATGCATTGAATGGCGCACTTAGTCGTTTGCTTGTAGTGGTAGAAAATTATCCAAATTTAAAGGCAGATGCTAATTTTCGACAATTGATGGATGAATTAGCTGGAACAGAAAACCGGCTAGCAGTTGCCCGTGAAGACTATAATAATGAAGTTCAGACCTTTAATAAAAATGTTAAACGTTTCCCAGGAAATTTAATTGCAGGCATGTTTGGCTTTGAGCAGAAGGAATATTTTAAAGCAGCTGCAGGCTCTGAAAAGGCGCCATCTATTGATTTTAGTAATTCAGGTAAGCAATAATGAAACGTTTTATTGTGCAATTTGCAATCGTTTGTTTCTCATTTTTTGTATTGATTAGAATGGCAGATGCAGCAATGCCCACTCCCATGAAAAATACGTATATTCATGATTTTGCTAATGTATTATCCTCTTCAGTTAAAGAAGAGCTTAATCATTATTCACAGCAGCTTGACAAAGGTACAGGTGCTGAAATAATGGTTGTCACAGTAGAATCCATTCATGGGCAGGAGCCGAAGATGTATGCGACTAAAATGATTCGCTCTTGGGGAATTGGCGATGCACAAAAAAATAACGGTGTTCTACTATTAGCAACATTTGGTCAGGGCGAAGGCAATAATGATGTCGTTATTGCGGTTGGTCAGGGGCTTGAAGGGGCATTGCCAGATGGTAAGCTTGGACGGATATTAGATACAGCGTTTTATCCAAATGCAAGTGCTGGTGACATTGATCAAGCATTTAAAGCAACGTATGCTGAAGTATTTCAAACTGTTGCAGAGGAGTACAGTTGGGAGGGAGAGACACCTACAAATTCAGCTGAGGATAAAGAGATGCCAATATGGATGATTATTGTACTTGTTGTCATTGTACTTATTTTTTATTCCATTATTTCTAACGGTGGTGGAAGAGGACCTCGCTCAGGTGGCAGAGGAGGCTATCCAGGAGGATTTGGTGGTGGCTTTAGCAGCCGAGGCTCAGGCGGAGGCGGCTTTGGTGGATTTGGAGGAGGTTCATCAGCTGGTGGCGGGGCAAGTCGCAAATTTTAAACGATTAAAAAGTGAGCTGCTGGCAGTTCGCTTTTTTACTGGTTTAAAAGGGAATTATATTTAACTATTATCATTTATTGACAAAAACGCTAAAGTTGTTATAATTTTAATATATCGACAAACGATATAACGCACAATGATATAAGGAGGAATCATTTTGAAAAAAAGATTTTTATCGGCATCATTAGCGGTCATTTTAACGACTTCTGCTGTTTATCCAGTCACAATGCAAGAGGTTCGAGCTGCCAATGAAACTAGTCAACAAGTAGTAGACCAAGAGGAAAGTGTAACGGCACAGGAATTTCTTAATTTAGCTGTAACAGCTTTAACCTTCCAGCATGGATCAGATTCTATGCGTCAGCAAATCATTGCAACGTGGGTAAAAGGTGAGGAATTAAAGGATTTAACCCTTGCTATTAAACGTGATGAAGCAGCACGTATTTTAGTAAGAGCTTTAAATAAAGAGGAAAAAGAAGCAACGCTTGCTGAGTACAAAGAAAAAGCAGCTAAGCTTGGATTATTTACTGGTCTTTTAATTAGTGATAATACGATTTCTAAGCAGGATGCAGTCAAAATTTTAAATAATGCTAAACAAGTGAAAAACGGTACTAATAACGAGGGCGTAAAGGAAATTTCTGTAGAAGACTTCATGAAAAG
This sequence comes from Lysinibacillus sp. NPDC047702, assembly GCF_050272555.1. NCBI lineage: Bacteria > Bacillati > Bacillota > Bacilli > Caryophanales > Bacillaceae > Lysinibacillus > Lysinibacillus sp. NPDC047702. Next base: position 90,553 of record NZ_JBNNMG010000009.1, read on the forward strand.
CCCAGGCAACTTTGGCTATCAGCTTTCGCCAGATGGTAACTATATAACGTTCTCATCAGCATGGGAAAACCGTTCTAATGTTTTTGTGAAAAAAATGGGTGATGATAGCGAGCCTGTCCGTGTATCAAGTTCAAAGGATCGAGATATACCTGGTTCCTTCTGGAAGGATGATACATTATTATATGTTAAGGATAAAGGTGGAGATGAGAATTTCCATATCTACTCTACAACATTTAACGGGACAGAGGAAAAGGATTTAACGCCGTATCCAAATGTTACTGTAGGTTTATTGAGTGGTTTGCAGGGTGTTAAAGATGAAATTCTGATTATGATGAACAAAGAAGATGCGACAGTATTTGATGTGTACAAGCTTAATGTGAAGACTGGTAAAACAACACATGTTGCTAAAAACCCTGGCAATATCTCTAACTGGTTAGCAGATCGTGACGGAAATGTGCGTGTTGCGGTTGAATCAGATGGGGTAGTTGGGACAATTCTTTATCGTGATTCCGAAAAAGACGAATTTAAGCCATTTATTGAACTAGAAGCAGGGGATGAAGTGATGCCTCTTGCTTTCTCGAAGGATAATAAATATATTTATGCGACCTCTAATAAAGGAAGAGACAAAGTAGAAGTTGTTAAGTATGATCTAGAAGGCAAAGAAGAAGTCATTATGTCTAATAAAGAAGTAGACGTTGCAGGTGTACTATATAGTGCTGAGCAGGATAAACTATTATATGGTGCTTATATAACAGATAAACCACATTACCAATTCTTTGATGAGAACTTTGAAAAGCTATTCCGTAAAATACAAGATAAATTAGGAGTTCATGAAAGTGAATTAGGTATTAACGATTACAATAAGGAAATGACTAAATTTATTGTTAGTGTTTCTAGTGATACGGTTTTCGGAAAATATTATTACTATGATTCTGTAACAGATAAATTGACAGAATTGGCTACATTAAGCCCTTGGTTAAAATCTGAGGAACTATCTGAAATGCATCCAATTTCCTATAAGAGTAGAGATGGCTTAACAATTAATGGCTATCTGACTTTGCCAAAAAACAAAGAAGCTAAGAATCTACCGCTTATCGTTAATCCACATGGTGGTCCATGGGCACGTGATATGTGGGGCTTCAATCCAGAGGTGCAATTATTAGCAAACCGCGGATATGCTGTCTTACAGGTGAATTTCCGTTCTTCTACGGGTTATGGTAAGGAATTCCTGCAGGCTGGTAATAAACAGTGGGGTCTAAAAATTCAAGATGATATTACAGACGGCGTACAATGGGCAATTGACCAAGGTATTGCGGACCCTAAACGAATTGGCATTTACGGAGCATCATTTGGCGGATATGCTACGTTAGCAGGCATTACATTTACACCAGATTTATATGCAGCAGCAGTTGACTATGTAGGTGTATCGAATATCTTTACATTATTAAATACAATTCCTCCATATTGGGAAACAATGCGTGAAATGTTCTATGAGCGAGTAGGTCATCCAGAGAAGGATAAAGAGCTATTAACAGCTGCTTCTCCAGTTTTCCATGCGGATAAAATTAAAACACCACTATTCGTGGCACAAGGCGCTAATGATCCACGTGTAAACAAAGCAGAATCAGATCAAATTGTGGAAGCATTACGTGCTAGAGGTATCGACGTGGAGTACATGCTAAAAGAGAATGAAGGCCATGGTTTCCTTAATGAAGAAAACAAAGTCGAATTCTATAATGCAATGTTAAAATTCTTAGATAGTCATCTAAAAAAATAATAGAAAAAGAGACTGTGCATATTACTTGCGCAGTCTTTTTATGTGAGAAATATGGTTTATAAGAGCTGAATTTTATGGCTGGTCTTATTATATTTCTTGCTGTCAATCAATGTGATACAATGAGCCAGCGTTTCTACGCCAGTATGAATTTGATCATCTTCCACTTGAGAAATGCTTAGGCGAATTAGGTTTTCCTTTTTATATTCTGACAGGAACATTCTAGAGGCATCATCAACCAAAATCTGTTGTTCCTTTAACAAATGAACAATTTGCTTTGCTGCAACATGCTCTGGCAAGTAGATAGTAAGATAAAATCCGGATGATGGCTTTGTGTAAAGCGTGTTATTAGGTAGTAATAATTCACAAGCCTCCTGTAAGTGCTTCATCTTTCCAAAATAGAGTTCCTTTATTTTTTTTATATGACTTTGAAACATTCCATTTTTTAAATAAATCTCAAGTGCACCCTGCGAAAGAATGGAACTATTAAAATCAGCAGTAAACTTGTAGCGTGAAAAATGGCTGCTCATTATTTTGGGAAGAATGATAGTGGCAATCCTTAAACCAGGGAGAAAAATCTTTGAAAAACTTTTTATATAAATAACTCTTCCAGAAGGATTGTATGAAAATAATGGATCAGATTTAGTGTTCGGATCAAGCTCCGCTAAAAAATCATCCTCAACTATATACACATCGTATTTTTCAGCCAATTCTACAATTTTCTTTTTCTCTTTATTTGTGTAGCTATGACCAAGTGGGTTTTGAAACCTTGGCACAATATAGAAAAACTTAATATCATTATTGCGAAAAATATACTCTAGACGTTCATAATCTATCCCATCCATAGATAAATCAATTCCAAAGGTAGTTATAGAATGCAAATTAGCTGATTCGATAAAACCAAAATAAGTAGGCTGTTCAATTAAAATATTATTTTTGCCATTTGGAAATGGCATGGACACTAATAAATTCAATGCTTGCTGTGAACCAGAGACAATAAATAATCTTTCTGGTTCGGTAAAGACCTGTAAGCTTTGTAAGTATTTTACCAACTGTACGCGCAAAGAGTAGAAGCCTTGTTGATCAGAATAAGTAAATAATTCTTCCTTATATGTATCAATTGCTTGATTGATACAGTGCTGAAAATCAATGTATGGCATGATGTTTTTATCGGGACCAGCAGATAAAAAATCGATGGTAGTTCTTCTATTGTCAAGTTGCTGAAATTCATTGACAACATAATAACCACTTTTTGGGATAGAGAATATTAAATGTTCTTTTTCCAATTCGTCATATGCTTTAATAACTGTGTTTTTGCTGCAGGAAAATTTCTCGGACAGTTGCCGGACTGAAGGAAGCTTGCTACCTGCTAGCAGATAACCATTCGCAAGCTGATTTTTAATGTCTTTAACAATTCCATTATATTTTGTATCCATAAAAATCCTCTCCTTATTCTGTACCAGGACAGATGCTAGAAAACTCTATTTCTTTTAACGATGGGTTCTCTTATTATGTATTATACCAGTACAGATGGGACAGTTTTGTACTTAACAATAAGGGGAGCTGATTGATTGTGCAAGAAAGTAGAAAAGAAAAAATGGGGATATTATTGGGTTTATTAGGGGTTATTTGTTTTAGTTTAACCTTACCTGCAACTAGTGTGGCTGTTGAATATTTTGGTACTACATTCGTTGGTTTAGGAAGAGCAGTAATTGCTTCAATTTTAGTTGCTATTATCTTGATTGCAAGAAAAGAAAAATTACCTAGTGCTCGTCAGTTTAAAAGCTTAGTAATTGTCTCTTTAGGTGCCGTGTTAGGATTTCCCCTCCTAACTTCTTGGGCAATGACTAGTTTGCCAGTATCTCATGGAGCGGTTGAGCTAGCTCTGTTACCTTTAGCTACAGCAGGCTTTGCAATGATAAGAGCGGGGGAAATTCCATCTCGTAAATTTTGGCTGTCTAGTATAGCAGGTGCCCTAGCCGTAATCATTTATGCAATTTATCTTGGACTGGGACAGTTACATATTGCGGATTTAGCATTATTGGCTGCTGTCGTAATACTCGGGCTTAGTTATGCGGAGGGCGGCATGCTTGCACAAGAACTAGGTAGCTGGCAAGTGATTGCATGGGCCATTATTATTGCGGTTCCTTTTCTAATCATACCAGTATCTCTAAACGTTTCAGAAGAGATGTTACATGCACCTTTAAAAGCTTGGATTAGCTTTTTATATTTAGCGATTGTAAGTCAATTTCTAGCCTATGTAGCATGGTATGGTGGAATGGCAATGGGCGGTATTTCTAGAGTTAGCCAAATACAATATTTACAGCCATTTTTAATGATTATTTTTGCAGCTTTATTTCTTCATGAATCGATTACAGTATTTACAATTGTTATTGCAATTGCTGTTGTGTTGTCCGTTATAATTGGCAAAAACTCTTCTATAGTAAAAAAAGACTCTGTATGAGTGTACGAAAAACTAGAGAAGCTTTATAGTATCTTAGTATATATGGTTGATTCGTTTTATAATAGTCTAAGGAGGTGCTGTAAAGTGAATGTGAAATTTTTTACACGGGCTAATTGTGGGCTTTGCGTGGAAGGTCTGTATACTTTAAAGCTTGTACAAGAGGACGTAGTTTTTCATTTCGATATCATTGATATTGAAGAAGATGAGGCAGTACATGAAAAATATATGTTAATGATTCCAGTAGTAGAAAAGGATGGGCAAGTGATACAATATGGTAATTTAGATTACGCAACATTGATGGAGCATTTGTCTTGCAAATGATTGTGTCATAGAATAAACAAATGAGCAGCAAATTGCACGCTTTACAAAAAAAGATACCCTTTATTTAAATTTCGCATTTCTCCTGCTAGATAAAATAGTGGCGAAGAAAGAGCGGAATTTTTTTATTTTATCTAGCAAAATCAATGTTAGTCCTCCTACTTGATGCTTGTTTAGAACGTTAACAATCTCACATTTCACAAATTGTTCAATGAAAGCGTTTTGAATTTGAACAGTTTGTGAAGACCTTCACATTTAGCTTTCTTTTTAAATAAATCGGAGTAGAATAGGGATCAAGAAAGAAATTGTTATAAAACAGTTAAAAAAGTATCACGATTTCTAGTGGTTGTTATATTACAAAAACAAATTCGAAGGGAGATTTTACAATGTGGGTTATTACAGTATTTGAGAAAAAGGATGTTCGTATTTTTGAATATACAAATAAAAATGAAGCAACAAAAGCTTTAGAAGGATTCAAGAAAAACGCCATTTTATCTTTTACAAAATAAGTCGACTAAGGTCTCATAACTATCTTAAAGTTATGAGGTCCTTTTTTTTTTCATAATTGGAAACTAACCAATATTAATTTTTTTCCAATTTCCATAGCATACACTTGCTCTTTAACTAAAAGCATATTATAATAAAACCATAAGTGGGACGTAAAATAATATAGTGGGATAAAAAACGACCCACTGTTATTGAAAAGGGAGTAGATAGATATGTTATCTGTACCTGAGGCACAGCAAAGGCTACTTCCAGAAATGTATCCGCTTCTTCAAACAAGATACCGTATTTTGCAGACAATCCAGCTATTGCAGCCTATTGGACGTCGAATACTTGCAGAATCACTAAAAATGACTGAACGGGAAATACGAAAAGAAACAGATATTTTACGTGAGCAAGGGTTATTAGATTCTCAAAAGTCGGGTATGGTATGTACAGATGATGGTGAAGTAGTAATAGAAAAATTAAGAACGCTCGTCTATGAATGGTCGGGACTTACCCAGTTAGCAAAATTACTGGAAAAGCATTTTGGTTTACAGCATGTGATTGTAGTACCAGGTGATTATAATGAGGACGATACGGTGTTAACCTTGCTTGGTAGGGAGGCAGCACAAGTATATATGTCCTCTAGTTTTGATGGTCAGGTGGTGGCTGTTACAGGTGGTAAATCTGTTGCATCACTCACACCATTTCTACATCCTGCAAATGCACAAAACATCACTTTTGTAGCTGCACGTGGTGGAATTGGACATGAAATGCAGATGCAAGCCAACACACTTGTTGCAACATTTGCCATGCAGATGGATGCGCAATATCGCACCTTGTTTTTACCTGAGCATTTAAGCGAGCAGGCATATCAAGCTATGCTAACTGAGCCAATGGTAACAGAAATGATGGATTATTATAAGCATGCAGATTGTGTTATTCATGGAATTGGTTCTGCGGAGGAAATGGCTTTAAGGCGGAACTCATCACCTGAGGATTTACGAATTCTCGAAGAAAAGGGTGCTGTGAGTGAAGCGTTTGGTTATTATTTTAATGATGCAGGTGAGATTGTTCATCGAATTCGTACAATTGGTATTCAGCTTGAGCAGGTTCAAGGTAGTAAGCAAGTAATTGCACTTGCTGCAGGTAAACAAAAAGTGAAGGCAATGCTATCGTATTTTAAGGTTGCGCCAAAGCAAACTATATTTATTACTGATGAGGCAGCTGCAAAAGCTATCGCTGAGGGTTTACCTTCTTTATAGAATAGTATTAGGTTTGAAAAAATAATTCTACTTCAGTGAGTGTTCTACACTTCTGGTTGAGAATAAAGCCAACTTGGCAAAATAATCATTTAAACATTATTGGAGGAATTGACAATGGCATTAAAATTAGCGATTAATGGATTTGGGCGTATTGGACGTTTAGTATTTCGTGAAGCAATGAAGCACGATGAATTCGAAGTAGTTGCAGTAAATGATTTAACAGATGCTGGTCAGCTTGCACATTTATTAAAATATGATTCAGTACACGGTATCTACGATGCTGAAGTTTATGCAGAAGGCGATTCTTTCATTGTGAATGGAAAAAATGTGAAAGTTTATGCTGAAAAAGATCCTACTCAATTACCATGGGGTGAACTTAGTGTAGATGTTGTACTTGAATGTACAGGTAAATTCCGCTCTATGGAAGAAGTGAGTAAGCATATTGAAGCAGGTGCTAAAAAGGCAATTCTTTCAGCACCAGCGAAGGGTGCAATGCCTACATTTGTAATGGGTGTAAACCATGAGGACTACAATCCTGAAACAGACGATGTTATTTCAAATGCTTCTTGTACAACGAACTGTTTAGCACCTGTTGCAAAAATATTGGATGAAAAATTCGGTATTGTCCGCGGTATGATGACAACAATTCACTCTTATACGAACGATCAACGTATTCTTGATTTCCCGCACTCTGATCCACGTCGTGCACGTGCAGGTGCTGTGTCAATGATTCCAACAACAACAGGGGCGGCTGTAGCAGTTTCAAAAGTTTTACCTCAATTAAAAGGTAAATTAGATGGCTTCTCTATGCGTGTGCCAACACCAAACGTTTCATGTGTTGATTTAGTAGTAGAACTAAAAGCAGATGTAACGAAAGAATCCATTAATGCGGCATTAAAAGATGCCTCAGAAAATGAACTTAAAGGTATTTTAGGCTACAATGAATTACCTTTAGTGTCTATTGACTACAACGGTAATCATGATTCTTCGACAGTAGACGGTCTTTCCACTATGGTATTAGAGAACAGCATGGTGAAGGTTCTAGCATGGTATGATAACGAAATTGGTTATTCGACTCGTTTAATGGACTTAGCTTTATATATTGCGGAAAAAGGATTCAATCGTAAATAAGCGTCATATTTCGAAAATAAAAGTAAAAAGTGTGACATAATACCGCTTTTTAGGTATAAAAAGTATAGCCTTTATAATATCGAAAAGATATAATATACAAGGGTAAAGAGAGTAAGGGATGTTTACCCCTTACTCTTTTTTTATCTAGATTCAGCAGACGTTCCAAACACCTGCTAAATCAAGATAAAGCTCCAGAAGAATGTCACGGATTTTGAAGGGAAGCTTTTCTTGCGAGCTCGAAAAAATCTCAACGCAAATACGCTGGGGCATAATTGATACAGAAATATAGCGTTGGATAGGTGCAAGGTTTAACTAAGGATCTTTCAAACAATTACGTATACAATTGCAAGACATAGAACGTGACTTTTGTTACTATAAAAGCAAGTAAAAGGGTACTTTATCAATAGCTGGTTACTTTAATGAAATCTAAGAGACATGCTATTTTATATCTTGATTCAGCGGGCGTTTGTACGCCCATTGAATCAAGATAAAGCTCCCGATCGCAATTACACTGGGACATTATTGACTAAAAATAGTGATTGTGAAGAATTGAGGAGCCAAGTTGGGTGATCCATGGAATTCACAAATTATAAACTTTGAAGGGGGTTTCTTCATGTTAAATAAGAAGACGATGAAAGATATTGAGGTAAAAGGGCAGCGCGTATTTGTACGTGTCGATTTTAATGTACCGATGGCGGATGGTGTGATTATGGATGATACACGTATTCGTGCAGCAATTCCAACAATTGAATATTTAGTGGAGCAAGGTGCTAAAGTAATCTTAGCCTCTCACTTGGGACGTCCAAAGGGTGAAATAAAAGAAGAAATGCGCCTAACGGCTGTAGGAGTTCGATTAGCTGAATTAATCGGTAAGCCTGTTACTAAATTGGATGAATCAATTGGTAAAGAGGTAGAGGAAGCTGTTGCAAACATGCAAGATGGTGACATTCTTTTACTAGAAAATGTACGTTTCCACGCTGGTGAAGAGAAAAACGACCCAGCACTTGCAGAAGCATTTGCAAAATTAGCGGATGTCTATGTCAATGATGCTTTTGGTGCAGCTCACCGTGCACACGCCTCAACAGAAGGTATTGCAAAGCATGTGCCAGCTGTTTCAGGTTTCCTGATGCAAAAGGAATTAGATGTATTAGGAAAAGCATTATCTAATCCTGAGCGCCCATTTACGGCCATTATCGGTGGTGCTAAAGTGAAGGATAAAATCGGTGTTATTGAAAGCTTACTGGAAAAGGTAGACCATTTAATTATTGGCGGGGGATTATCATTTACATTCATTAAAGCGCAAGGGCATGATATCGGCAAATCTTTATTGGAAGAAGACAAAATTGAGCTAGCTAAATCTTTTATTGACAAGGCGAAGGCAAAAGGCGTGCAATTACATATGCCGATTGATGCAGTTGTTGCAAATGAATTTTCAAAAGATGCAGAAACAAAAATTGTAGATGTAGACGCGATTCCAGCAGATTGGATGGGCTTAGATATTGGTCCAAAAACAGCAGCAAATTATGCAGAGGTCATTCAGAATTCTAAATTAATCATTTGGAATGGTCCTATGGGTGTCTTTGAAATGGATAAATTTGCAAACGGTACTAAAACTGTAGCTGAGGCAATGGCCGATACAGCAGGTTATACAGTAATTGGCGGTGGCGATTCAGCAGCTGCTGTTGAAAAATTTGAAGTAGCAGATAAGATGAATCACATTTCTACAGGCGGCGGTGCTTCATTAGAATTAATGGAAGGTAAAGAGCTTCCTGGAATTGTGGCTTTAAACGATAAATAAACTGTTGGAGGCAAAACGATGCGTAAACCAATTATTGCAGGTAACTGGAAAATGTATAAAACCTTTGAAGAGGCTATCCAGTTTGTCGATGCTATACAGGACAAACTTCCTTCAAATGACAAAGTAGATGCTGTTGTTTGCGCACCAGCACTTTACTTACCTACACTTGTGCAGGTTGCTAGTGAATCAGAGCTGGCAATTGGTGCACAAACAATGCATTATGAAAATGAAGGTGCGTTTACAGGGGAAATCAGCCCAAATCAGCTAGCTAGTGTACAAGTAGACTATGTTATTTTAGGGCACTCAGAACGTCGTGAATACTACAATGAAACAGATGAGGCCATTAATAAAAAGGTAGCAGCTGCACTAGCACATAACATCGTACCAATTATTTGCTGTGGAGAAACGCTCACAGAACGTGAAGCAGGAACGACTGAGCAAAAGGTTGCTAGTCAAATTAAAGCAGCACTTGCTGGATTTGGAGCACAAGAAGTGGAGCATATGGTCATTGCCTATGAGCCAATTTGGGCAATCGGTACAGGTAAAACAGCAACAGCTGAAGATGCAAATCAAGTATGTGGAGCTATCCGTGCGGTTGTGGAAGATTTATACAACGCTGAAACAGCGGCTGCTGTGCGTATTCAGTACGGTGGCAGTGTGAAGCCTGAAAATATCGCAGAATTATTATCAAAAGAGCATATTGATGGTGCCTTAGTTGGTGGTGCTAGCTTACAACCAGAATCATATTTAACATTATTGGAGGCGACGGCAAATGCCTAAAAAGCCAGTAGCATTAATTATTTTAGATGGCTTTGCATTTCGTGATGAAACATTCGGAAATGCAGTAGCACAAGCAAATAAGCCTAATTTTGATCGTTATTGGAACCAGTATCCCCATGCTACATTAACGGCAGCAGGTGAAGCAGTAGGGTTACCAGAAGGTCAAATGGGAAACTCTGAAGTTGGACACTTAAATATCGGTGCTGGACGTATTGTTTATCAAAGCTTAACACGTTTAAATAAATCAATCCGTGAAGGAGACTTCTTTACGAGTAAAGCATTTTTGGATGCAATAGCACATGCTAAGGCTCATCAATCTAAGCTTCATATTATGGGCTTACTTTCAGATGGTGGCGTACATAGCCATTATGAGCATATGTTTGCACTATTAAAGCTTGCAAAACAACAAGGCTTAGACGAAGTTTTTGTACATGGCTTCTTAGATGGTCGAGATGTTGGACCAACAACAGCATTAAGTTATATTGAAGAAACTGAAAAGCAAATGGCTGAAATTGGTGTAGGTCAATTTGCTTCTATTCATGGACGTTACTATGCAATGGACCGCGATAAACGATGGGATCGTGTAGCTCTAACTTACAATGTACTTGTTGATGGCGTTGGCCAAACGGCAGAAAGTGCAAAAAGTGGTGTAGCAGCATCCTATAAGCGTGAGGTAACAGATGAATTTGTGATTCCATTTAGTATTCAAGAGCAAAGTGAGCCAGTGGCAACAATTAATGATAATGACGCAGTGATTTTCTTTAATTTCCGTCCTGACCGTGCCATTCAATTGTCTAAAGTATTTACAAATAATGAATTTGATGGCTTTGCTTTATCAGCTAAGCATCCAAAGAATTTAAAATTTGTTTCCTTCACACACTATAGTGATGAAGCCCATACTCAGGTAGCCTATGAAAATGACAACCTAAAAAATACGATAGGTGAAGTGTTGGCCTCAAATGGTAAAACACAGCTACGAATTGCAGAAACAGAAAAATATCCGCATGTGACATTCTTTATGAGTGGTGGACGTGAGGAGAAATTTGAAGGGGAAGAACGTATTTTAATTGCATCCCCAAAGGTTGCGACATACGACTTAAAACCTGAAATGTCTGCCTATGAAGTGACAGAAGCCTTGCTTGCAGAAATTGCGGCTGAAAAATTTGATGGGATCATTCTTAATTTTGCTAACCCTGATATGGTTGGACATAGCGGAATGCTAGAGCCAACAATTAAAGCGATAGAAGCAGTCGATGAATGTCTAGGGAAAGTAGTAGATGCACTTCTTGCAAAAGGAGGAGCAGCTATTATTACAGCTGACCATGGTAATTCTGATGAAGTGCTGACTTTAGCAGGGGAGCCAATGACAGCTCATACAACAAATCCTGTTCCAGTAATTGTGACGAAACCGAATTTAGTTTTACGAAATGGTGGCATTTTAGCCGATTTAGCACCAACCATGTTAGAATTATTAGAGGTATCACAGCCTGCTGAAATGACAGGACAATCATTAATTGAAAAAGAGGAGAATTAATTATGCCATTTATTACACAAGTTTATGCGCGCGAAGTTTTAGACTCACGTGGTAACCCAACAGTAGAGGTTGAAGTATTTACAGAATCAGGAGCTTTTGGACGTGCAATCGTACCTTCAGGAGCATCTACAGGTGAATACGAGGCAGTAGAATTACGCGATGGTGACCAATCTCGTTACCTAGGCAAAGGTGTATTAAAAGCAGTTGAAAATGTTAACACAATTATTGCACAAGAATTAGAAGGAAACTATTCAGTTCTTGATCAAGTCGTAATCGACAAAACTTTAATCGAGCTAGATGGCACAGAAAATAAAGGGAAATTAGGTGCTAACGCAATTCTAGGTGTATCCATGGCAGTTGCACATGCTGCGGCAGATTATTTAGATGTACCTCTTTATCAATATCTTGGTGGTTTTAACTCAAAACAATTACCAGTACCAATGATGAATATCTTAAATGGTGGCGCACACGCTGACAATAATGTAGATATTCAAGAGTTTATGGTGATGCCTGTTGGCGCAGAATCATTCCGTCATGCATTACGTATGGGTGCTGAAATCTTCCATAGCCTAAAAGCTGTTTTGAAAGCAAAAGGCTATAACACAGCAGTAGGTGATGAAGGTGGTTTCGCACCAAACCTTGGCTCTAACGAAGAAGCCATTACTGTAATTTTAGAAGCTATCGAAAAAGCAGGCTATAAACCAGGCGAGGAAGTTAAACTGGCAATGGATGTAGCGTCATCTGAACTATTTAATAAAGAAGACAGCAAATATCACTTAGATGGTGAAGGTGTTGTGAAAACTTCTGAAGAAATGGTTGATTGGTATGAAGAGTTAACAAATAAATACCCAATCATTTCAATTGAAGACGGCTTAGACGAAAATGACTGGGCTGGACACAAGCTATTAACGGATCGTATTGGTGGTCGCGTACAATTAGTAGGTGATGATTTATTTGTAACAAATACGAAAAAATTATCGGCTGGTATTGAGCAAGGCGTAGGAAATTCAATCCTTATCAAAGTAAACCAAATCGGTACGTTAACAGAAACATTTGAAGCAATCGAAATGGCAAAACGTGCTGGTTATACAGCAGTTATCTCTCATCGTTCTGGTGAATCAGAAGATGCAACAATTGCTGATATCGCAGTTGCGACAAATGCTGGTCAAATTAAAACGGGTGCTCCATCACGTACAGACCGCGTAGCGAAATACAACCAACTTCTTCGTATTGAAGATCAACTAGGTGCAACAGCTGAGTATCTTGGTTTAAATTCATTCTATAACTTAAAGTAAGCAGTAGTTTTAAGCGAAAATGCTTTGAACTTAGTAATACACAACCTTTTTATACAACTTGAACTATGTTGTACATTTAGGTGAATTTAGCAATACTTATGTATTGTTTCAACCTCTGATTTATAAGTGTGATAAACACTTGTAGATTGGGGGTTTTTTATTTGCTTATCAAAGACTTGTTAAAAGAATTTACATTCGAATTACAGATTAAAAATTATTCAATCAGAACAACAGAAACTTATAACTACAATACAACTCATTTCATTCAATATCTGGATGAGTTTCATGACGTGAATGAAATTGAAGACATTTCTACAGTTCATGTAAAAAAATATATTCAACATCAATTAAATCTTGGTAAAAAAGCGACTTACATTAACACTGTAATTAAATCGTTGAGGTCGTTTTACACGTATTTAGTAGCAGAAGAGTATGTAACGTTAAACATCATGGCACGTACCAAATTGTTGAAGGAAGATAAAACTGTTATATCTACATTTACTGACCAAGAAATTGCGAAAATGATTGAAGCATACGATTTTAAAACGTATTTGAACGCCCGAAACAAAGTGATTATTGCTATGTTTGCAGATACAGCCATTAGATGTTCGGAATTAATAAATTTAGAGGTAGATTGGGTTTTCATTGCCATAACTACAGGTTATTTCAATGTTGTGTTATTATTATCCTAATTACATAATATAAACCAATATAAAATTACATAATGATACAAAATTATTGAGGGGTAATAACATGAAAAGAAAAACAAAGGCGACTATCGTTATCATTGGAATATTGGGCATTTTTGGTGGAATTTTTGGTTACTTCAAATTCACCGAACAAATGGAGAAACCTGTTCCTGAAAAAGAAAAAGCAGCCGTGGGATATGTCGAAGAAACGTCTGAAGATAATATTGTTTCAGAAAGAGAAAAAGAAAAAGAAGCAGAAGTAGAACATGTTGAAAAAACTTCTGAAGAAATCGCTTTGGAAAAACAATATCCTGACGATTTACCAGATTATAAAATGCTATACGCCATTCATACTATGTCTCATCAAAAAGTTGAAACTGACGGAAAATGGGGACATGAGCAAATCACACAGGCCAAAATTGACCGATTGTTAGCTATAGCCAAAAAAAATGTAAACGGTTATGTATATCAAGAATTTTACATCGAAATATTGGAAAGATGGTCAAAAGGTGATTTTTCACATTCGGTAGAAGATCACAATTTCGTTTGGGAACGTGAAGGTGGCACTGCCGACTCTGGAGGGAAAGCAACTCGTTTATTTACTGCTGAAGAGGAAAAAGAATATGTGGAACAGTTTTTCGGAAATAAGCAATAGCACGTGGTCAATTTAACCAACAAGAAATCGTGCTCGTTACATTTTTCATTGCTACAACATAAAGATATTTCAATAAGAGATTATTGAAATATCAATTACGGAATCCACCAAATTACTAAGATACAAAAAAATTATCGGTGGAGGTTTTTATATGACAGAAGAAGAGTATCATTAAATATTTAGGCTTACATTCATTTTATAATTTAAAATATTTTGAGCCACTTACAAAAATCGCCTCAAAGGTTATCTAATGACCTAGTAGGGCACTGAAAAAGTCGATTTGCCACAAAAATTGTGATGCAAATCGACTTTTTTAAGTTTTCAAATCTAACAAAAGACAAATTTCTAATATAAAAAAGTGAGTTTTTTTAGTTTTTCAGTGCCCTTTGACCTAGTAGGCGATTTTTTTTGTAAGTACGGTAAGCAGACAAGTGATAATAAAGTTATTTAATTCTTAATGGGGCAGTTTAGTTGAAGGCGTGATATAGTCGGTTAGTAAAGGAGCATTTTCCTATGAATAGAGAAGAAAGAAAAACGCGTTTAGAATATCTAATCCAAGAAAGAAAGAAACATGAAGAGAAATTGGAAAAGGAGCAACAAATCTCGGACATGTTAGAGCTGTTCCCTGAAAAGAGCGGAGTGGATATATTAGATGAGAGCGAAAGTGAAAAAATTGAATGTAAAATGACAAATTGCTTTCCAATTGCATTTTGGGGAAGAATTGATTGGGAAAAGGTGAGTAAAAAAATTATTCTTACTAAAGAAGACATATTGAATATTCCTACCGTCCTAACTAATCAATCTTTGGATATTTCAATTCCTGTTTATCTTATTGTTGGGATTTACAAATACCCATTGGTAAAGACCTCCTTACTTACAATACTAGAAAGCATTGAGGATATTATGGATATGGGACCAGACCAATGGATTTATAGTCCAACGTTAAGATATGTAATTGAATTTTGTCATGATGATGTAATAACAATAGGTTGGATATGAGATGTTTATTTGGGTGCTGTTAATTGAGTAGGTTTTCTTAAAAATTCTAATAAACCCACAATTTTCTGTAGATAATAATCTCTTTAAAAGGTTTAAAGATGTAAAATGTAGAATTACTATTAGAAACATATTGGTTGGAGGGAAAACGCTATGCATAACTTATCAGGAAAGGTTATTCTCGTCACAGGCGCTAGCTCTGGTATTGGGCTTGCGACTGCCGAGTTTATGGCATCTAAAGGGGCTAAAGTAATTATTAATTATCATTCAAATGTGAGTGGGGCCATGGAAGCCGTCCAACGTATTCTCGAAAAGGATGGGGAGTCCATTGCCATTCAAGCTGATGTGATGAATAAAGAAGAAGTGAACGCAATGGTTGAACAAGCTATATCTTCATTTGGCACAATTGACGTTTTAGTTAATAACGCTGGTGGTGGCATCCGCCAAAGTACATTTATGAATATGAGTGAAGAGCTATGGGAAGAAACGTTCAAATTAAATGTGAACAGTGTTCTCTTATGTTCCCAAGCTGTATTAAAATATATGATTCCTAAAAAAAGTGGGAAAATTATTAATGTATCTTCAGCGGCTGCACGTATTGGAGGGGCAGGAGAAAGTATTCATTATGCATCTGCTAAAGGGGCGATCAATACAATGACGATTGGAATGTCCAGAGAGCTAATTGAATATGGAATTATCGTGAATGGGGTAGCACCTGGAATGGTAGAGACACCTTTTCACGATAAATTTGCTCCTGGCGATAATCGACTTGAGCGTATGACTTCATCTGTACCTATTAAACGGGCTGCAACACCTATGGAAATAGCAGAGGTAATTGCCTTCCTTTCCTCCGATGCTTCAAATTATATCCTTGGAGAAATTATAAATGTTAGTGGCGGGAGATAATGAGGCTAAGGAATTTTATTGAGGAATTTTTAGCTTGTAATGTAGATGACTATTAAAATACATTTAATTGAACTAATAATGTGTTTGTTGAACAAGAATTAAACAATTTTATTATTAGGGTCAAAAACTGCTCAGGTTAAGAGGAAGACCGCTCAGGAAGAATCAAGAACTGCTCGGGTTAAGGCGAAAACCGCTCAGGGAGGGCCAAGAACTGCTCGGGTTAAGGCGAAAACCGCTCAGGAAGGGCCAAGAACTGCTCGGGTTAAGGCGAAAACCGCTCAGGAAGAGGCTGTAACTGCTCGGGTTAAGAAGAAAATCGCTCAGGAAGGGTCAAGAACTGCTCGGGTTAAGAAGAAAACCGCTCAGGAAAAATCCAACAACGCTCAGCTCATAAAGAACCGCATAATAAGTGCACCAATATCCATAATACCCAAATCAGCCCTGTCTATAAATTCAAAAATTCCTACTCTAGAACTTTAGATTTGTATAAAGTCATGTCAAGAGATACAATTTTCTTGAAATTAAATATTACAAAAAGACTAACATTTACCAATATATATAACTTACTTAACATCCTATAAGGTATAATTGCATTGAGAGAACAAAGGGAGGGCGTTGCAATGGGGGTAATACAGGCATTAAAAGAAACATTACCAATTTTTCATGAAATATTTAAGAAGGAAATATCTATCACATTAAATGATCGTGTGACAAGAGAAGTACTATTTGTATTAGATGGAATAAAAGTAAAAACACATTTAAAAGTTGGCTTTATTCCAGAGGATTCATCAGATTTTCGTCGCGTTGCACAGGGGGAATTTTTAAAGCGTAGTGTTCCAAAAGAGTATTTTGGTATCCCTATGAATAGTGAGTTGTATCCTATAAGAGAAAATGGTGAAGTCGTAGGAATATTAAGCTTGCTTTTCCCACTAGAGGCTCAAGAAAAAGTCGGAGCATTTATGGAAAGTCTACAAACAATTATTCAAGATTTACAATTAAAAATACATACAATAGCCGCACATTCTGAAGAGCTATCCGCAACAAGTGAATCCATCGCAGAAAAATCTCGACATGCTCTTGAAAATTCCTCACGCTCCAATGAAGTGACAGATTTCATTAAAACCATTTCTAAGCAAACCAATTTACTTGGCTTAAATGCATCCATTGAGGCAGCACGTGCTGGGCAATATGGAGCAGGGTTCAATATTGTGGCACAGGAGGTTCGGAAATTATCGAGTGAAACATCTACCGCTACAGAACAAATTGAAACTTCTCTTAAGACCATCACTAATAATGTTCAATCCTTGATGGAGAGCATGGAGCAAATTGAAGTGGCATCCAATGAACAAGCCGAACTAGTGCAGCAATTTAGTGAGGCAATTGAGAAATTAAGCAATGTTAGTACCCAAATGTCGTATTATGTGAAAGAAGTACTACGATAATTGATATAAAGAAATCGTTCTTTTGCCGTTTTAACATTGGACTATTTTTGATCAAACGGGTGGTTATAATGTAATGAAAGGAACATGGAATGCTCAAGAAGTAATAGAACGTTTGATTTGAAGACAGAAACGATGCCGAGAATTGGCTTTTGAATGAAAAATAAAAGCTAAAAACTGTTTTTGTAGCTGATATGGGGTTGTCTAAAAAAAGTCTTTTATAAGAAATCGAATTACTTTGATGAACCTTTTAGACAACGCCTATTTTGCTACAATAATCTATGTTATTTGAGTAGAGGCCTTTTGATCGAAATGATAGCTGATAAATGTTAGCAATGCTGCACTAATTGCTATAATTCCTCCAACCCAGGATACATCAACAAGCCTCATATTTGTCGTGACAAATCCTCCTAGAGCTGACCCAATTGCAATGCCGATATTTACAGAAACAGGCGTTAATGAAACTGCTAAATTTTTAGCAGATGGATAGTGTCTATCTGCTAAATCGATAAAATACAATTGCATAGTGGAGTTCATGATATACACAATAAGGGCTATAAAAGAGATGTTCAATAGTCCAGCAATAATGGAATTTGAAGAAACAAAAAATAACCCAAGAATGATAGCTTGTATAAGAAATATATATCGCAGTTTTCCTATTCCATTACGAGTTACCAATTTTCCACCTATTATCGTACTAAAGATAGATACTACTCCATAAAGCAAGAATACTAAACTAATAGATCGTTTTGGGATGAATAGTACATCAAGCAGTAAAGGTGTTAAATAAGTGTATACAGTATATGTAGCAGCAATGCTTAAAGCTGGAATAAAAAATGCTATGATAATCCGCTTATTCGTTAATAGGCCGATTTGTTTTTTTTAGGAGCTTTTTGTTCCTATTAATTTTTTAGGTATTGTAACGGAGCTAGCAATTAGGGAAATGCTTCCCAATAGAGCAGTAAACCAAAAGGTCAATCTCCAGCCACCTGATTGACCAATAAAGGTCCCAATCGGCACGCCAATTACACTTGCTATAGTAAAACCAGTGAATATAATTGAAATAACATGTCCTCTTTTTTCTGCTGGCATTACCTCGCTAGCGATTGCCATTGCAAGTGCAATTAAAACACCTGTTATAACAGCAGTAAATATTCTCGAAATAATTAGCAGCCCATATGTTTCTGATAAAGCAGATGAAATATTACCAACAATAAATAGTAAGATTAATGTCAACATTAATGGGTATTTTGCAAATCTACTGGATAAAGCAGTTAAGATGGGTGTACCGATTGCAAAAGCTACAGCAAAAGTTGATACAAGAGCTCCAGTCATAGAGATGGAGATATTTAAGTCATCTGCCACTTCAGACAGTAGTCCAACAATGACAAATTCACTCGTTCCAAGGACAAAGGTTAATAAAAATAAATTTAAAGTTAAAAGCTTTTGATGCTTAGTCAAGGTAGTTTCTCCTCCTATACACCTCAATTTGAAGCTTTTTCTACAGCAATCTGAACTTCTGCAACATAAAATTCTGGATCATCTACTTTTTCATGAGGAATGCAAATTTCACGGCGAGGTTCACCATTTTTCAAGCGATAGCCATTACGTTCAATCCATAATGCTAACTCTGTACTTGCAGTGCATCTGTTTATTGTTGAGCAATGATGTACAAGAGTAGCCATCATCGTAATCTCTGGTAATTTTTTTATAGTAAAGAATGGGTGACTGGGCAAATCAATAGTTAACGGACGAGCTACTTCTATATCAATCTCATCCTCACACTCTTCGCAGCCATGCCAAAGGACCATCTGAGACAAAGAATGTGGTTTAGGGCTTCCTATATATTGATCCAATTGTCGAAACATTTCTGGAATTTCACTTAATGAGGTCTGCTTACGATAAGAGATTACATGCTGTGATTTAATTTCCTTTAAGACAACGTCAAGTGAGGATAAATCTTTTCGCTCATATTCAATGGTACGTAGGCTTTCTTTAATTCGAAAAAGCTTAGCCTGTTCCTTCTCTAATATAGATTGAATTTCGTTTTGTTTGACTCTAAACATACCTCGAATATGTTCTAGAGGAATATTTTCGTCCATCATTTGTCGAATTTGTTCTAATGAAAACCCCAGCTCCTTGAAAGCCAAAATGCGATGAATTTGAAACATTTGCTCAGCTGAAAAATATCGATAGCCTGAAAATTGATCGGTATAAGCAGGCTTAAGTAAACCCAATTGGTCATAGTAACGTAATGTTTTGATAGAAACTTGGCTAAGCTTTGAAAACTCGCTAATTTTAAACATTGAGTATCATCTCCTTTTTGAAAATCTAAAACCCCGGGCTGTGTAACGCTGCTGCTTGAAGTTTACTTTATAAGTATATCTGTCCAGTTAAGGGGAGAGTCAAGAAGTAAGAAACAGATATTAGTAAAGAGCAATAAAAAAGACAGCCTTAAGTGATTAACACTTTAGACTGTCTTTTCATCTGTTAAAGGATAATAATTTAAGATTGTGTCCAATAGTTATCTAGCTCTTGATCTACGTATACCCAGCCCTTCCATGCAATATGAATCGTATCCATAATAAAATAAGGGTCATATTCATGATCAGAGAAATCAACATATGGAACATTTGCATTTGTTAATACTTGCTCCATTTTTTCGTAATATTTTTGACGACGCTCCTGTGGATATTCGTTGTAGTCATACCAATAGCCATTCACAGGAATAGAGATAAATAGCGGCTTTGCACCAGCATCCTTTAAAATATCTATTACGAGCTGAAAATCCTCATATTCAGGTGATACTGTATAATCTTCGTTCTTTCGAGTGCCTTTAAACTTTGTTAAATCAGCATTGACAAGACGTTTATAAAATTTATTTTCAATCATTAAATCATTAGATACACGCTTCTTGCCATAGTTCTCAGCATTTTTCAATTGCTGCTCAAATGTTTGATTTGTTATCAGCTTGTCATTATTTTTTAATTTATGTGACTCTCTAGGGAAAATTGAGTAATATAAATCTTTTTTCTCCAGCAGTGCTTTTTGGAAATGCCCTGCCATCATCGCAAGACGTCCAACAACAGGTCGTTCCTTGCCATTCGATAATTGATATTGATAGATTGTTCTTAATAGCTGATCGCGATTCACTGTTTCAAATTCTAACAGACGCTCCATTGCACGATTTCGAAGCTCTACATCAATGTCCTTATTGTATGCTAAATCATAGGCATGTAGCATGGAATAGTTAGGAGAAAAGTGTAATTCACCCATTCCTTTCTCCGTAAACCATTGAGGAGAAACGATGAAAACAATTTTTTTATCCTTTAAATTTTTCTCCTGTGCAGCAAAATTTAAAAAGTGTGTAATAGACTGCATCCCCCCTCGCCCTATCATAAATGTCGAATACGGTGCATTTGTAGCCCGTGCATAATTATAGGGGTGGAAGGGGTCAAAGCGATTTAATTCCGATGAGCCGTATAAAGGCATTGAGTTCGGCTCCTGCAGCATTCTCTCCTGTAAGTACATGCCCTGGAACACTAAAGGAGACATGTTCGTTTTTGCCTGCTCTACATCTTCATCTGAAATCCATGCTTTGATCCATGAATTTGGGAAAAATACGAAGACCGCAAATAGAACAAAGGCAATAAATAGTGATAAAAAGCCTTTTTTAATCATTGTCTTTCAGCTAATTTCGCTACAATACGATTTGGCGTGTTCCATTCCTCACGATTGAAATCAGTAATTGGTACTGAGATATTAAAGCGGCTTTCAATTTCGACTAATAGATTAATGGTACCGAATGAATCAAGTAGCCCTTCTTCAAATAAATCAATATCTGGGTTTTCTACAATGATATCGTCCTCGCATAATTCCACTAGCATTTCTAAAACTTGTTGTTTCTCCATAGTTAAAATTCTCCTTTATATTTAGGCTGTGTTTAATAAAGCCTTGTTTAAAATAATTTCCCTGAAAAAATATAAAAGCCAAAACAAACAGCATTAAAAGTGATAAACACGCCAATTGCATGTGTCCATTTATTTTTCGGCCAAAGCTTACGTTTTTTGTTCCAGCGTTCAAACTTATCGAAGCTAATAATTAACAGGGCATGGTAAAGACCGTAGACTACAAAGTGCCATTCTAGTCCATGCCAAATTCCCATTAAAAAGAACAGTAAAAAGAAGCCAATATATGAGATTGTAAATTTATTTTTAATCCATTTTTTCTTCGTCATCCAAAGCACGAAGCGCATATAAACATAATCTCTAAACCAAAATGAAAGGCTCATATGCCAACGATTCCAAAAGTCTTTAATATTGCGACTCGAAAATGGACGATTAAAGTTAATTGGCGTTTGAATGCCCATAATGCGACTGACTCCAACGGCAAAGGCACTATAGCCAGCAAAATCAAAAAATAAATAAAAACTATACATATACATATACGCTATTTGACCTTGAAAAGGTGTCAAATAATTATAGGTATGATTTGGTAAATAAATAAGTGTGTAATTATAGATTAAATAAGCCAAAATAAATTTATATAAAAAGCCTACAAATATATAATTAATCCCACTTAATAGTAGTTTTTGATAGTCCTGATTTGACGGAACTGTATGCAAATCTTTATAAAAGCGTCGCCAACGATCAATAGGTCCTGATGAAACAGTTGGGAAGAACAGTAAAAAATAAGCTAGCTCGACCACTGAAATTTTATCCTTTAATAGACCATCGCGTGTTTCTAAAATCATTTGTACAGATTTAAAGGTAATGTAGGATACTCCTAAGAATCCAAATAAATGATGTAGCCCAAGAATCGGAAGAACCTTTACAAGCACAAGCGGCAAGATGGACAGCAGTACAGCCACAATAAATACAGTGCCACTATTTTTTTGTAGTCGGTATTTTTGATAACCAATGATTAATAGTAATTGAAATATTGTAAAGAGTATAAGAGAGATTGTGCCATTTAAAGAATTACCAAAAATAAGAGCCAAAACAATAATGGAAACAAAGATATTATAGCCTTTTGCAGATTTTTCACGTAATCCTAAAATAATTGTTGGCAGCAACAAAATCCCAATAATGATGAAAAAAACGATATTTCCATAAGGCGTCATACTGTTTCCATAACCGCCAATCCTTTACGATCAACTTTACCATTTGTATTTAGAGGTAAAGCGTCCATGTATTTGAAGGTTTTCGGAATCATATAGGCTGGTAAATACTCTGATAACAACGATTTAAGCTGCTTCGTCATTTTAAAGGCAGATTCCAGTAATGGCTCACGCAGAACAACGAACGCATTAAGTGAAACAATCTCGCCATCCTTTAATACAGGTACAACAACACAGCTAGAAACGGGTGGTAGATTGCCAATTTGCTTTTCAATTTCTTCGATTTCTAAACGATAGCCGTGTAGCTTTACTTGAAAATCCTTACGACCTGAAAAGAACAGATAGCCATCTTTTTCATAGCCAATATCACCAGTTTTATAAATGCGCTGCCCATTTATTGTAGGAAAGGCCTTTTGCGTTAAATCAGGTGCACCAAGATAGCCTGCACTAACAGTTGGTCCTGAAATAATAATCTCTCCATCCCCTAATAGTGAAAGATTTGGTTCTGATAGCGGGGCGATTGGTAATTGATCAAATTGCTCCAACAGTTCAGGTGTGACTTCCACATAAGATACAGCGACGGTTGTTTCAGTTGGCCCATATAAATTAAAGATGGTTGCCTGTGGGAAGCGCTGCATTAATTCTTGCACAACGGATACTGGTAAAATCTCTCCGCAGAATAAAAATGTATCTAAAGCAGGCATTAACTCCTGATGCCACTCTTTATTCATTAAGCACATTTTCACAAAGGACGGTGTTGAGGTCCAAACACGGATTTCAGCCGTAGCTAATGCATCAAATAATGATTTTGGATAAGCAATTTGCTCTCGTGTAATCGCATAAAGTGTCTGCCCATTTATCAAGGCAGGATATAAATCCATTACTGATAAATCAAAGGAATAGGGAGCCTGATTTAAAAACACTCCAGATTCCTGTAATGGGAAGTGCTTATTCATCCAATCAACAAAATGCGCTAAGTTATCGGCTGTAATTTGGACACCCTTAGGTTTACCAGTTGAACCAGATGTGTAAATAATATAATAAACATCTTGCTCCTGAACCCATGAGGAAGGCTCTACTGAAATAGTAGAAGGCTGTGTGATAATATCACTTACCGCCACTTCAGGGATTGACAATGGAGCACTTAATGATTCTGTTTTTAGTAGCATACAGGCTTCAGAGGCTTCAATAATAAGCTGTAGTCTTTCAGAAGGTGTAGACGAATCAACTGGTACATATGGATGCCCAGCCTTAACAGCACCTAAAAAGGCAACAATTTGCAATGATGACATATGACCGTAGACGACAATCGGCTGTTTTCTTTCTAAGTCAAGAGCTAGTAAATAGTGTGCTACACAATCAGAGAGATACCAAAGCTCACTATACGTTAAGGACTCACGATTGGTTTGATACGCAGTTTTTTGTGGCTGCTGTAGTGCCACATTTTGAATAGCCGCTAATATACTTAACATCTATATTTCTCCTTTTTTTAAAATTCCGTATATATAAATGGTCCAGCGTTCATATCATGGAACCCATGAATAATAAACAAAAGCACCAAAATGATAAAATAAAATAACGTAAAGCCTATAAAACGTAATAGCTCATTATTTTTAATGGATTGCATCAGTTCACCTCCAATTTAATAATGAAAAAGGATTATAACTTTGTAAATATACTAAATAAATAGATATTTTTTCAAGTTATTTTTTATAATTCTTCTATTAAAATTTTTAACACTGTTTTGACGGAATGTGGAGAAAAATGTTGCTGTATTTTGCTATATTCATTAAATCATAAGATTAATTTAAGATTAATTTAAGATTTGGGAAAAATTGATGTAAAACAAAGCCCTTAAATCAAAAAAAGTACCATCATCAGTTAATCTAATCAACTTATGATGGCACTTATATTTTTATCCCGTTTAACTTATGGGAAAATCATTTAGTTAACAGCATCTAACACTTTTTTGGAAACATAAAAATCTGTTCCATTGTAGACATTAATGGTATCAAATGTATATGTTTTGGTCGTATTGCTTGAAGCTTGCTCGTAAATCATTATGTTTTTATTTACTGGAATCGTTAATGTAATATCTTTTTTTTGAGCAATAAATTTCGGGTTTTCATGATCTGTTCGATCTATCTTTGTCGTATAGCCCTTTTCTGTAAAAGCTTTTGTTGCAGGGATATATAAATCCTTCGTCAGCTTATTTAAATCAAAGCTCATAAATTGTGCCATTGTATATGCTATTTCTGTGTTTTCAACAAGGCCAGTTATTACTGAAGGTCCAAATGTATAAAGAAATACATCCTCACCAGTATGTCCGCCTGTTGTAAAACCAATATTTGCTCGTTTGGCAAGCATCTGTCCCATCTCTTTACTCAGATTCTTAGAAGTTGCTAAGGTTGTTCGCTCACCTTTAGATAAGTCTGTTAAACCATAGAGTGCTGCTACCTCTATCATATTGGATTGATCTTGTTTCAATTGACTTAGGGCACCTTCAAGGGTCATTCTCGCTTTCCTTAACGGATCAATAAAAGCAGAAACAGGCATGCTGGCATATGTCTTTGTTGTATTCGTATTCCCCATTGTAATACCGCTATTACCATGATCTGTCACGGCAATAACCGTTGTATGCCCATCCTCTTTGGCAAAATCAAGTGCTTTTTGGACAGCCTCATCAAACGCTAAAATTTCACTGATGATGCCGATTGTGTCGTTGGCATGTGCTGCCCAATCCACCTTACTGCCCTCTACAAATAAGAAGAAACCTTTGTCATTTTGTTTAAGCGTTTGAATGGCTTTATTTGTCATTTCAGCAAGCGTCGGCTCAGATGCTCTGGTGATAGGGCGATCTATATTGTAAGCAAGGGCATTTGGAGCAAAGCTTCCCCAAATTTTCGATGAGGAACTTTTTAAAAGTTCATCACGAGTTTTTACAATGTCATAATTTTTTTCTTTTAGGACATTCACTAAGTTCTCGCCATCTTTACGAGCATTATTAGCGGCACCTGGAATGAGAGATGCCAATCCACCGCCTAACACAACATCAATGTTTTGATAGACCTGCTGCTCAGCTATATCATCATATTGGCTTCTATTTTTTACATGTGCTGAAAAGCCTGCTGGTGTTGCATGTTGAATTTCGGAAGTAGAAATCAGCCCAGTTGCCATGCCCTGCTGTTTCGCTCCTTCTAAAACATTGGCTACAGGACGCATAGTGTCACCTTTGGCTAATTGCGTTAATCCTGGAGAATTAATAACGGCTGGTAACACACCTACAAATTTACGATTTGATTTATGTCCTGTGGCTAATGCAGTAGCAGCAGGTGCAGAATCGGTAAGGGCAGATTCTGCAGAGTAAGTACGAACTGCACCAGTTAAAATCGCGTCTAATGCCAAATTTCCACCCTTATACCATCGAGAGAGTGTGACAGCATTATTACTACTCCCATCCATCACCATCATAATAACATTTGCTGGCTGAGTAGCTTTCGCAGCTTGTACTTGTGGTAGGGCGATATTTGTCGCCGAAAAAATCATTGCACTAGCTATAACCCATGTACGCCATTTTTGTAAGTATTTCATGATGTAGTCTCCTTTAGGTTAATTTCAAAAGTAGTGTAACGAAAGTTTATCTTCACCAGCTGTGTTGAAGCGAGAAATTAGATATGGTGCAAATTCATATATTATAGTTCCTGTTCATACTCCTCACCGTCTACTGTTTGATAATATAAAATACCATCTGCAATGATGAGATTCAATACCTCTTCTTCTAGTAACACTTCCTCTGCGCCATCGTTAACATCAATTTTTGTTAGATAGCCTGCATTGTCATAATCACTGCAATAAAGTGCATCCTCATAGTTAGCCAAGTAGTAGCAGGCTGTTTCTGAGATTTGCTTATTTTGCTGTGTTGTTAAATTATAGGCGTATACCATGTTGTCGCGAATGCTATTATAGTAAATAATATCTTCGCCCGTATCGGCATACCACATATCATGCATAAAATCATAGTCCTTGCTTGTTGCCGCAAAATAGTTTTCTTTGACCCATAGATGATCTTGACTTAGTTTTTCATCATTCACTAAAAAATATTCGTAGGAAATTGCATAAGGCTCATTTGGATCAACATCATTCCATGTTGTATCAAGATGATACCAATTACCGTCAATGCCTACTAAATTCCATGCATGCAGTTCATTGTCGCTATAGCCATATACATATTGAGCATCAAGATCTGAGGCTGCCAATAGTCGGTAGGCGAGTAAAGCATAGGCCTGACAAACAGCCGTGTTTTCTTGAATTAACTCATATACTGTCTGTCCTTCCGTTGATCCCTGCTCGGTATAAGTGGCTAATTGTACAATCATATCGTTAATAGCCTTGGCACGATGGAAGTCATCCATGTCATCAGTAATATACTGTTCGACAAATTGATTGACAAAGGAATCCACTTTTTCCTCTTTTTTAGCATCTGTCAAATAGCTAATCGTAAATTCAATTAAATATCCATTGTCTTGATCCCACGAGGTCCATTCAAAATTCAAGAAATAACCAGCCGTATAAGGATTCACATAGGAAAGTAAGCTATTCATGTCATTAAGCTGAACCTCGAATTCTTCCCAATCCAGTTTCCCTGTATAAACAACCTCAAATGTCTTATCAAAATTAGCGATATGCTTTTCTACTTTCTTTGTAAATTGCAATAAGGCAGGGTCCTTTTTAAACAAAGTAGTAGAAAAAAGGTCTGAGGCGGAAAAGGAAGCGGATATAACTTTGCTCTCTGGCTTTTTAATGTCGTCCTTTGTGTCTGTTTCTTTTATGGAAGAATCAGTTGTCTCTTCAAGGTATGTATCTAGTGTTTCGGAGCAGGCAATTAGCAAGACAGATAAGCACAATAAACAAAGCATAGAAATGATTTTTCTTATCATAAAGTTCCTCCAAGCGATATTTTTTTCCATTATAAGCGAGGAGGATGAATAAGTGCATTGTAATTTTCTTGTGATAAGGACAATAAGAAAAATTGTGCAATTTACAGATTATTTTCAATCTAAGTTTGTCATGGCAACCTTTTTTTGTTATAATGTGGTGTGTTGTGATGTTTCGAAGTTCGGGAGGTGCAGTGGATGCATACAGTAGTATTAGTTTCATTAATTATCGTATCATTAGCATTGATTGTTGTCGTATTACTTCAATCTAGTAAAAGTGCAGGCTTGTCAGGTGCCATCTCGGGTGGAGCTGAACAACTATTTGGAAAACAAAAAGCACGTGGTATGGATCTTATCCTTCACCGTGCAACAATTGTGTTAGCAATTTTATTCTTTATTTTAGCAGTCGCTATTACAAAAATCTAATAGTTGAAGATATATCGCCTAACCGAACTGGTTGGGCGTTTTCTTTTATCCAGGATGTTGATGGATAGAAGAGCATAAGTGGCGGATTGAACCATCGAACAGACGGATAGAAAACCGAAAGTGATGGATAGGACCATTGAATAGAAGGATAGTGCATCATCACTGATGTAGAATCTCTAGTAAATGGCTATAATGGTGATAGTATGTATTGGTGTGAAGGAGAGCTTGCAATGAACAAAACTTTATCTCAGCCATTTTTCTTTCAGGCAGGACCACGAGCGGTATTATTATTGCATGGTTTTACAGGAAGCTCGGCAGATGTCCGAATGCTTGGTAGATTTTTAGAGAAAAAAGGGTATACTACATTAGCGCCTCACTATAAAGGTCACGGCGTGGAACCAGAAGAACTTATCACAACAGGACCTGCTGATTGGTGGCAGGATGTCGTAGCTGCCTATAAGCAGTTACAGGATGCTGGTTATCAGGAGATTGCAGTTACAGGTCTATCATTAGGTGGTGTGATGGCACTTAATGTGGCATTAAATAACCCAGTAAAAGGAATCATTACAATGTGTGCCCCGATGACAATGCGTACAACCGATGTCATGTTTGAGGGAGTCTTGAAATATGCAAGAGACTATAAAAAATTCCAAGGCAAACAGGATGAGCAAATCGAAGCAGAGATTTCAAACATTGCTGAAAAAGGTATGCCATCTTTACAGGAGCTACGTGAATTTATTGCCCGTACCCGTCAAGAAATTGACATGATTTATGCTCCAGTTTTTGTCGTTCAAGCAACAAATGATGAGGTAATTGAGACAGAATCTGCCAACATTATATATAATCAAACTGAGTCACTTGAAAAGCACATCAAGTGGTATGAAAACTCAAGGCATGTTATTACATTAGATCAAGAAAAAGATCAGTTACATGAAGATATTTATCACTTTTTAGAAGGCCTAAATTGGGCACAATAAACAAATAGGATTTTCTCAATGAAGGAGGGAAATTATGAAAGATCAAAAGGATTCACTACAAAGTCGTTTACTCGATTTTTTCAGTGAAGAAGATTATAAACCATTAACCGTGGGCGAAATTGAGGACGTATTTGGCTTTGAGGATGCTGACGAGTTTAAAGAGCTTGTAAAAACTTTAGTGCGCATGGAAGGGCAGGGCTTAGTTGTCCGCTCCCGCTCCAATCGTTATGGCTTGCCAGAGCGTATGAATTTACTAAGAGGTAAATTTATCGGTCATGCAAAGGGCTTTGGCTTTGTGACACCTGATATTGAGGGAATGGATGATGTTTTCATTCCACCGCATGAAGTTAATGGTGCCATTAACGGCGATATCGTTCTTATCCGAGTGTTAAAGGAATCATTCGGTGATCGTCGCGAAGGAACTGTGACAAAGGTAGTGGAACGTGGACAAACAAGCTTTGTTGGTACTTTCCAGGCAAATCGTGGCTTTGGCTTTGTTGTCTTAGACGATAAAAAGCTACCAATGGATATTTTTATTGCAAAAGGTGATACATTAGGTGCTGTTGACGGACACAAGGTTGTCGTTGAGGTCGCTACTTGGCCAGAGGATTTAAAATCAGCGACAGGCTATATTACAAAGATTTTAGGTCATAAAAATGATCCAGGTGTGGATATTCTCTCTATATTATATAAGCACGATATTCCACCAGAATTCCCAGATGAAGTGATTGCCGCTGCACAACGAGTGCCTGATGAAATTACTGAGGCTGATATAGAGGGGCGCCGTGATTTACGTCACGAAACAATTGTCACAATCGATGGAGCAGACGCAAAGGATTTGGATGATGCAGTTACTGTAACAAAAAATGGTGACGGTACTTATAAGCTTGGCGTACATATTGCAGACGTTAGTTATTATGTAACGCAAGGCTCTGTCATTGACATTGAAGCCTATGATCGTGCGACAAGTGTCTATTTAACAGATCGTGTGATTCCAATGATTCCACATCGTTTATCGAATGGTATCTGTTCCTTAAATCCTCAGGTTGATCGTTTAACATTGTCCTGTGAAATGATTATCGATGCTAATGGGAATGTGATTTCACACGAAATTTTCCAAAGTGTCATTAAAACGACAGAGCGTATGACATATAAGGATGTTTACAAAATTTTAGTAGAGCAGGATGAGGAGCTAATTACCCGTTACGAGTCTCTTGTACCAATGTTTAAAAACATGGCAGAGCTATCATCGATTTTACGTCATAAACGCGAAATGCGCGGAGCAATTGACTTTGACTTTAAAGAATCCAAAGTCATTGTCAACGAGGATGGCTGGCCAGTAGATATTGAATTACGCGAGCGTACAGTAGCAGAGAAATTAATTGAAGATTTCATGCTAGCTGCCAATGAAACCGTAGCAGAGCACTTCCACTGGATGAATGTACCATTCCTATACCGAATTCACGAAGACCCAAAACCAGAAAAGCTCCAACGCTTCTTTGAATTTGTCACGAATTTCGGTATTTTAATTAAAGGTACCGGCAATACCGTTCATCCTAAGGCTTTACAGGATGTTTTAAAGGCAATTGATGGTATGCCAGAGGAGCCAGTAATTTCAACAATGCTCCTACGCTCTATGCAGCAGGCAAAATATTATCCAGAGAGCCTCGGTCACTTTGGTTTATCGACGGATTTCTATACACACTTTACATCACCAATTCGTCGTTATCCAGACTTAATCGTGCATCGTTTAATTCGAACATATTTAATTAATAAAGATACATCGAGAGAAACGATTGCACAATGGAGTATGGCAATGGATGAAATTGCTGACCATACATCAGAGCGTGAACGCCGTGCTGTCGATGCAGAACGTGATACCGATTCACTGAAAAAGGCTCAATATATGTCCGATAAAATTGGCGAGGAGTTCGAGGGAATCGTCTCATCCATCACAAACTTCGGGATTTTCGTGGAGCTTCCAAATACGATCGAAGGTCTTGTCCATATTAGCAATATGACAGATGACTACTACCGTTTTGACGATCGCCAGATGATTATGATTGGCGAACGAACAAATCGTCAATTCCGCATTGGCGATGAGGTCATGGTTCGTGTAGCAAATGTTATTATAGAGGAGTCATCCATTGACTTTGAAATCGTTGGAATGGTAACTTCATATGGACGAACACGCAAAGCAGCCCCTACTGTTATTCACGCACGTAAAAATTACAACGATAACAAAGGCGGTAGTGGCAGCCGTAGAGGTAGTCGTAACGAGGACGAGCGAGGTGGCCGTGGAGGTCGCAGAGGCGGTCGCAACGAGGAAGAACGAAGCAGTCGTGGCAGTCGCAGAGGTGGTCGTAACGAGGAAGAACGAAGTAGTCGTGACAATCACAGAGGTGGTCGAAGCGAAGAGGAAAGAGGCAAACGAGGAGAGCGCCGTGAAAATGACCGTGATCCAAGAGGCAGCCGCAAAGATAGCTCCAGCCCAGGTCCTAAAAAACGCGTAAAGCAAAAGCAAAAATTCTATGAGGGCATTGCTAAAAAGAATAAAAAGAAAAAATCAAAACGTAAATAAATTCATTAACAATCCAATGCGAGCAGGTTAACCCCTGCTCAACCTTTAAATTAGAGGGTGAAGAATATGGCAAAAGGTACTGGGAAAGTATTAGCACAAAACAAAAAAGCCAGTCATGACTACTTCATTGAAGACACAATTGAAGCAGGCATGGTGCTAACAGGTACAGAAATAAAATCCATCCGTGCAGGAAGGGTCCAACTAAAAGAATCTTATGTACAAATTCGTAACGGTGAAGCATGGATCAGTAATATGCATATCAGCTCATTCGAACAAGGCAACCGCTTTAACCATGATCCACTGCGCGCCCGCAAGCTACTGCTTCATAAAAAGCAAATCGGCGAGCTAGTCGGTGCCGTTAAACGTGACGGCTACACAATTATTCCATTAAAAATGTACATTAAGGATGGCTACGCCAAACTATTAATCGGTGTCGGCAAAGGGAAAAAGGACTACGATAAACGTAACGACATGCGCAAGAAAGAAGCCAAACGCGAAATGGAACGTACCTTTAAAGCGAAAAATCAATATTAATAGATTGGGAGAAAGCTCACTGTTGCTGGTGAGCTTTTTGCTTTGAGCGGGGCGGGGGCGGATAGAATGGGGAAAGTGATGGATGGAGATTGAAATGTGACGGATTGAACTGTGAGAGTGATGGATAGAATAGTGAAACAGATGGATAGGCTATGATGTTCGAGCCAATTTTTTCTAAGTTATCGGGATACTTGAACTATCGTTAGTTTTGTTTTATAATATGTATTACTGATTGCCAGATTTCATGGAAGCGTACTTTTAAGCTCCCACCGTACTAGAAGTAATTCTAGCTCTTTGTTTGAACGAGGCCAAGCCGCTTCAGTTCATATTCAAGGGGACGTTACGGATTCGACAGGGATGGTTCAAGCTTTAGTCGCGCGTCGGAGGGCTCGGCTCCGTCATCAACGACAGTTATATAATAACTGGCAAACAACAAAACTTAGCTTTCGCAGCGTAAGCTCGTAAGCGCTCTGCCTCTCTATCGCCCATGTAGAGAACGTGGGGCCCAACTTTAGTGGGATACGGTCGATGGTGCCACCTGAGTCATCGGCAAGAGATTTCCAGGTTAGCGTACAGGACGCCTGTTTGTCGGCATAATGCTACGTGAATCCTAAATAGGCAAACTACACGCGTAGAAGCTGAAGTATTGGAGTTTCTGGACGCGGGTTCGACTCCCGCCGTCTCCATTTTCTGAAATCAAATGATTTCACAGAGTGTCAAAACCCTTGATAATACAGGGTTTTGGCACTTTTTTAATTTCATCCAATTTCACCTGTTTTCATTCAAATCTAGTCAATTTCTAGTCAAAACTAAGTCAAAAGCTTAACCTTCTAAATAGCTAACAAACTTCTGAATAGCGCCTTCTTTCGCCTTTTTCGTGACGTGTGTATAAATGTCTAAAGTAGTTTTTACATCAGAATGTCCAAGTCGATCTTGAACTTCTTTAATGCTCGCACCAGCTTCGAATAAAAGTGAGCAGTGCGTATGACGTAAACCATGTGGTGATACTTTCTTCAAAGTGTATTTGTTTTGAACACTATACATCCACTTCTGAACTTGACCAGGCTGGATAAAATCATTTTTTGTATTACTAAACATCAATTGATTTTTCTTCAGCGTATTGATGCCTAACTGAATATATTGCTGCTTTTGGAGCTTATTCCATTCTTTTAAAATCGATAAAGTTGTTTCATCTAATTTGATCGTACGAGGTTTACCAGTCTTAGTAGTCTTCAAATAAAGCTGTGTTTGTTTACCACGTCCGATAGCTTTATTAATAGTTATCTCGCTTTCCACAAAGTTCACATCATTCCATGTTAAAGCTAATGCCTCGCTTTTGCGCATGCCTGTATAAGCGATTAAACGGAATAGCGAATATGCTTTATAGTTAAGGTGATCTTTTGCTTTCTCTAAAAATGAAATTAGCTCTTCCTTCGTATAAAAGTTTTCATTTTCATCTTCAGCACTTTCCATAAAAGTTTTCTTAATTTTTGTCTCAACATGAGTGAAGGGATTCGTTTGAATAAAGCCATGCACAATAGCGAAATCTAATACCTTTTTAGCGTAAGACTTAATCGTACGAGCTTTTTTAACTTTTGCAGCCCATTCATTGTAATGTTTTTGACAAATAGCAATCGTAATTTTCTCGATACGGTAAGTGCCCATAGAAGGTAAGATATGATTTTTAAAGTAGCCGACTGTTTTAACAAATGTACTTTCTTCAACAGTTTTTTCGTATTGAGTGATCCAAAGATCGTATACTTCTTGATATGTCTCTGTGCTTTTTTGTTTGTATGTGCCTTCGGAGACTTGAAGTTTGATACGTGCTAAAGCAAGTTCAGCTTCTTTTTTCGTTTTAAAACCTCTGCGGGTAGTACTTCGAGCTTTACCTGTAAGCTCGTCTACACCTAAATAAACTTGGAATTTATATAACGTTTTACCATCTTTGTTTTCATAACTTTTGATGGTTGAAGAGTTATTTTTAGTCATAGTGACCCTCCTAATATCGTTGCGGGGGCAAGATATAAAGAGAGGATTGATCCCTCACAGTTATAATATATAATTTAACTGGGTAAAAATCCTCTTGAAACATTTAAAAACTATATTCTTCTAAAAATCGATCAATTTCTTTTTTAGAAACTCTTTTAATTCCCTCGATTTCGCATACTTTTAAGCCCATAGTGCGAAATTTTATGAAGGTGTTGTAGGAAACGCTTGCGTATTTTGCTGCGTCTTTTACACTTAACCATTCTATGTTTGAAGTATGATTAGTAAATTTTTTTAATATGTGATAAATCTCCTTTAGTAAGTCTAAATGTGAATATTGCATATTTAATCCTCCATAAGATTAGAATTGATTTTTAAAGACAATCCAATGTAGCCATTTTTATTTTCATTACCTAATCTAAATCTTTTATATTGAAGATTATGTTTGGACTTAAGATGTCTATGAAATTCAATTTTTGTAGCTGGAATTACATTATGAATTTCACAATAGCTAAAATATGCAATTTCTATTTCAGAACTAAATATTTTAGCATCTGTAGATTGAATACATTCTTGTAAGAAAAATTGTTCGATTGAGTTATTATGAATAGTGTAATTTTTTTGTAATTGGTTAACTCTTATATTATTTGTAAATTGATAATTATTATGGATTAGTCTTAATAAACCTATCGTGGACCAATTAGCAATATAGTCAATTTCTTTTAATAGTTTTTTAAATAACAATGGATCTTGCTTTTCTTTGGGAATAGCATTATCAAATGGAATAATTAGTAGCCTTTCACTAAATGCATTTGACCGATCTAAATTATTTAATGAAGGTAAATGATTACCTGCAAAAACTAAAGCCGCCATATTGACAAATGATACTGGTTGTTCATATAAAGCTTTAGCCATTATTCTATCTCCACCAGAAAGTTTTTTTAGAACGTCTAATCTTTTTAATGTAAGTTCAGACGTTTCACCACAAGTATTTAATTTTTTTGACAAGAGTCTATTAAGATAATCTTTTTTATTTAATTCATCTAAGCTTAAACTAGTGCAAAAATTAACTCCTACCAAATGTTCTAGTAGTTTAAGAATTATGGATTTTCCCGTATCTTTAGGACCAGTAAGATACGGGATTATTTTTAAGTCTCGAATTTCTGAAATGACGTAACCAAATAATTCTTGAATTCTGGTGTACAATAAATGATCGTTCTGACAAATATCAAGCATAAAATTTTCAAAGTAGATACTATCTAAAGGATCATAACTATAATTTGCATTAATAATGGATGTAAAATTATATTCTGGTGAATGATTAATTAACTTCTGATTAGAAATATTAAGTATTCCATTCTTAAATGCAATATAATTCCTCTTTGAAAGTAAATCTGATTCATTTTTAACATTATTACACTCCGCCTTAATCCAATTAACAATATCCCTAATATTACTAGAGTTTAGAAAATGCTTTAAATGAATGGGAGCATTTTTTCTTATAAATTGATCTGAATTTTCATTTGTTAAAGGGATGTAATAACCTAAATTTTCATCCCAA
Source organism: Lysinibacillus sp. NPDC047702 (assembly GCF_050272555.1). Taxonomy (NCBI): domain Bacteria; kingdom Bacillati; phylum Bacillota; class Bacilli; order Caryophanales; family Bacillaceae; genus Lysinibacillus; species Lysinibacillus sp. NPDC047702. The sequence continues at coordinate 126,201 of NZ_JBNNMG010000009.1, forward strand.
ACATGCAATATTTTATCAAAAATTTTAAATAAGAATATATCTTCATATAATTTAGCTATTGAATAACTTGAATATTTTATAGTTTTTTTGTCAGTATAACTTGAATTATTTGAATTAATCGCATAGGATGTATTTTTATTATTGCTTTCTTTAGTAATTTTTATAGAATCTAATAAAGTATCCTTATTTATATTGATAATATTAGAAGATAAGGCTATTTTAGGATTTATTTCGGACATAAGTAAACTTGGTTTAGAAATTTTTATTGATATGGTGTCAGTTTTTAATTTATCTGGAAATAATGATTGCTGATTATTATTCATATTGAGCACCTCATTAAACATCTGATGTATTTTTAGATAAATCTAATAAATGCTGAAAAATGATTTTTAGTTTATTGCTATTACTCATACTACTTATAAAGAAAAAATCACATATTGTTTCTTTAGCAAATTCATCATATCCAATAGTAATTAAGCAATTATCAGGACCGTATTGCCAAAAAATATATATTTTTTCATAAGGTTGTAACTCTGTATTTTTATCAAAAAAGAGATCCTTCGATGGAGTTTTTATATATACTTTATTAGAACTAGTTTTTCTTCCGTCTAATGCTAGTATTACTTTAAAGTCCTTTTCTGTATTTGGCTGATATGAAAAGTTATTGAAATATCCGTGAATTTGAATATTTCTTTTTGATTGAATAAGAATGATACCGTTAGTTAAAGTGATTGGATTTTCGGTAAAACCAATTAACTTTGCTTCTTTAGAATTAATCATCATAGCAAAGCTGTTCTGATCGCAAAGTTCTCTTTGTTCCAAGTGTTCCATTAGTTCATTAAATTTGATTGCAAATTTTTCCTTTTTCATTAAAATCACTCCTATTGTTATTTGAACTATTGCTCAATCAAGAGTTTAATGAAAAATAAAATAAAAATCTTGTTTATGAAATGAAAATATTAATTCATTTTGAATTGAGATTTTTAAGATATACTATGTTATAGTAGATTATTTTTGGAGGGATAAGTTTGAGTGCTGAAGATACAATAAATAGAGATTCTAACAAAATCATCATCAATGATAAAGAGACCATTTTAAAAATTGATAATTTTAATGAACAAAATTTAATTATTTTTAATGATAACGAAAAAGGGTATAAACTTGAAAAGTTTCATGATGCTGTAATTAATGAATATTTTCGCTTGTTTAAACGTCATGGTAAATCAAAGAAGGTTGAGAAATATTTCGAATATTTAGAACAAGATTTGTTAGTTACTTTACTTTATGAATCAATTGAGAATATAAATGGTTATTTTGATACTTTAAAAAAACATAAAGTTTATAGCCAATTATCAAAAGAGTTTTATTTTGAATCTGAGGAAAGTTTTAAAAAAGAAGTAGAAAGCTTTTGGGGGAAAGATAAATATAGTAATCATTTTGAGAGTTATTATAAAGAATTATTTAATAAAGTACCAAGAATATTATTTGTCTGGTATATGTTTTCCAGCAAAAAGCTTATAGAAAAAACTAAAAAAAGAGGTACGAAGATTAATAAGCTTATTGATCCAAGAAAATTACCATTATTTAATTTCAAAAATAATAAAACAGAAATATTAAATGATGCAAAAATAGACATTAATTTTTTCATGAATAAACTTTATCTGAATAAATTAAACATCAATGTTTCTGTGAATTTATTTGCCTTTAATAAATTTACAAATTTATTTGATTTATATTTGTTTTTAAATAAAAGTTATAAATCATTGAATATATATTACTTAGATGAAGAAGGTATAATAGAAGAAGCAATTTACTTTTTTGAGTCAAGTGCATCAGTAATAAATTTATCTGGATTGAAAATGAGAAAGTATTTAATCGATTTTGACTTATATAACAATAAATATTTTTTAATTAAAGAAGGAATAGAAAGAGAGCATGATTTATTTAACAATTTAAAAAATACTATTAAGCAAAAAATAATAGAGAATACGAATTTAGAATATGATATTAAAATACCAAAGGAAATTTATGATGACTATAAAGTATTTATAGAATTAAAGAAAATTGATTACTATAAAGATTTAATTAAAACTTTTAATTTAAAACTATTTGAAGAAGGTAATAATATTTATGATCAATTGGAAGCTGTCTATAATGCTTTGTATTCCGAAAAAAAAAGAAAAAAAGATATTTATAAAAGTATGGAACAAGTAGAACATATGGAACTAAGTGCTAAAAATAAGAAAAAAAAGACCACTTTAGATTTTAAAAATGAACAAAAAATTAGATAGAAGGGCTATAGTTTGAATATGAGTGTTCAAACTATAGTCCAATTAAATCAATATCAAATATATCCTTTTTCTTTTAAAGAAGTAAAATTATCCATACATAATATTAAATGATCGATCAAATCAATTCCTAAAATTTTTCCTGCTTCTTTAAGTCTCTTTGTTACTTCAATATCTTCAGGACTAGGCGTGCTTATATTACTCGGGTGATTATGCCCAACTATAATTGAGGCTGCATTACTTAATAAAGCGGATTTCATTACTTCACGAGGATGAACTATGCTAGCATTTAAACTTCCAATGTGGACAACTTGGATGCATGTAGGTTGATTCTTAGTGTCTAGGCACATAACAATAAAATGCTCGCGATCTACATCACCTAAAAATTCTTGCATTAATTCATAAGCATCTTGAGGAGATCGAATTTTACGTCCTTTATAGAGCATGGATTTTTCACGAACTAATTTAACCTGAACTATTTGTATTCGTTTTGCATGTTTGATTATTGACTCATTTGTATTCATAATATACTCACTCCTAAACATTATTTAAGGACCTATCATTCTAAATAAATGATAGGTCCTATTCACTTTAATAATATATATTTGAAATTAATGTCTTTTCGGATAATTGTATTTGAATTAGTTATTTGGGAATATGCGGTATAAATACAAATAAAATGATTCTAGATTTTTTTCATTATTCTTCACCATTAAAAGCCCATCTAACAAAATGCTCGCAATTATTGAAAACCAAATTATACCGTTCTTCATTTAAACGTGAATAAGCGCGGTTGATTATTTCGTCTCTAGTGTAGAGCCTAGGAGTGTCGAGTATATAAATAGCAGCCCCTTTAGCAAAGTTTTCTAGTGAATCTATTTTTACAATGCCATTTTGATAATGAATTACTTCGTAATCATTCAAAGATAGAGCATGATGAGAATAGATGGTACGATCAACTTTTAAATGTTCCGCTTTAGCGATTTTATTCTTAACGTTATTGTCGAGGAGGTGCCATTTTTTTAATTCTTTATTAGGATTTCTAGGTGTAGTTTTTGAATCTAGTATTTGCTCGGTGATATTTTTAATTGTTGTAATACCTCGATCGATTACTTCGACTGCGTTTCCAAGTATTGGATCATCTTTTTTCCAATCGTGTATAATGTCACGTTTCGTCTCAGATACAATTATTTTTACATCACTTATAAACTCCTTATTGATATTTGAAATATTTTTTGTACATTCTATTAATTCACTGAAAAATCCCATATCTATCGCTCCTCTAAATAATTTATTTTGCATGTTTTGGTGAATCTAAACGTTGATTAGGCTTTCGAATAACAATACAAATAGAGCAGCCCATCATTATTTAATCTTGATGAGCTGCTCTATATTGATAATATATAATTGAAATCAGAGCAAGAGGTTATATAAACTCTTTAAATTCAGAAGGTTCATGCTAGATCTTATAGATTCAGAAAAAAGCATGAAATAAATATAATTGAATATTATACAATGGATAACCCGAAACAAGGAATTAGCGATACCAGCAAGTAAACTATAGAATTAATAAATGGGGCGTGGTATTTTACAGTGGTGGAATTATCGTAATTCTAATGTAATCCTAATTTAGCGATATTTCTAGTTAGATTGCTGGATAAATTTGCATTAAGTACACAGACGTTTTCAATAGTTGGAATTGTAGATTAGAATAATCAAGAATTGTTAATTCAATGAGTAAGGATTAAAAAGTATTAGTAAAAACGCACTTAGCGATCTAACGGAGAACCTTACCATAAATAAGTGCTTATGATTGAAAATTCAACGTTATATCATAAATTTAAGGTAGTGTATGATATTTTAATATAAAGTTGTAGTAACGGGAATTTTCATCTAGTTACTACAACTTTATAAATATAGAAAACTATGATTACAACCAGGACATAACATTATGCTTGTTTGATGCATTACTTGCACTAATATTACTTAGCAAAAAACAATAAAGATTTAACTGTCCTAATTTAAATAAGCCCATCGTATAAGTGTTATATATCAACTGTTGTGTATTTTTTGAATGCAAATTATGTAAACCACAATGCTTTATTACATCTAATTTATTATTACAATAATCATAGTTTCCACTATAGGGGGATTTCTTGTAAACCCAATCCCATGTTGCTGATGATATTCCATTTGTACGCATAACATCACAATAATCAGAAACAGTTAAATTAGGTGTTGTACCTTTATTTAATAACTCATCTGCAAATATAGCTTCTTCTACAAACATCGTCTTGCAAGTGCTATCCTCAAACGGATGTCCTCCTGCGAATATCCCACAATTAAATTTGATTGCTTCTGTTAATCTCAAATATACTAACTTAATGATAGCTTCTTGTACTATCTTTGGTACTGTATAAGAACTATCATATGAGATTACCTTATATAAATTATAAAGATCCTCTAACAAGGAATTGCAATTTGATTCTACAAAATTCTCAATTCTATAATTATCTTTGGTCTTTACCCTGTCATGTTTCTCTTTACCAAAATTAATTTTCCAAGTAGTACCTGTCTTTGGTAATGTGAATTTTTTAACAATATTATTAAAATAATCAATTATATCATTAGTTGTATAACCAACTACTACATTTGGATCACAGCTCTCTATAAGTGATTCAACGATTACCTGTTCTTCATTAGCACCTTTCTTTGTAGAAAATATAGACTTTAACTTATCAATTAAATCTTTATTAAAACATTCTTCTACAAAATTAAGTGTTACTATATCAAATGCTCCCATTGGTATTACCTTTCCAGAAGGGTTTAACACTTCCAATGATGTATTGAGTACAGAATCACCTACTAACTTTGATAAGTCATCAGTAAAATCTTCAACTGCGTCCTTTACCTGTCTTAATACTTCATTATAGCCTTCCATTGTTGTATATGTGTTACCATTACGATAGATAAACAATACATTTGAACCAGCAATCTTTGGTATGATTTTATCGATGGATAAGCGAAATTCTTTATCATTTTCATCTCTCATCATTAAGAGATACACATCTGCATCACTAGCAACATTAAGCAGCACATCTCCCGAAACACCAGGAGTATCTGTAATAACCAAACAATCAATGCTATCTCCCATTATCTCTCTTGCAAAAGAACTTGCTTCAGTTACGATTTCAATACTATCTGTTAAAAGACTTAATTGCCTTGGCATACCTGCTAACTCATCAGTTGCTTTCTGTGAATAAGTATTTTCTTTTTCTATACGTCTTAAAAAGTTCTTTATTTCATCCTCATGTTCATCATCGAATGGAACTTCAATGCCGTTTAATGAAGAATCAGCTGCTAAATAACGCATAAAGCTTTTCTTTTCTAATCCTTTTGTGAGATAAAACTTAAAATTAAGTTTAGTACAATCTTTACCACTTGATTCCAAATATTTACGTACTAATTTTGAGTATTTTAGGAACCTTGAAATAAGCCTTGATTTCCCTACCCTTGCTCTGCCTACTATGCAAATTTTCTTTGTAAACATATTTTCATTTCCTCCATTCTTTTTCTAAGATTTAATTTTGCTAGTATCATTTTTGAAGCATATATTGCTCTATTTCATATAAGTCAAAATAGGTCCAGCTTTTATTTCATGCACAGGCTTTGGAAAGCTAAGTTCCCTTACTCTCCAATTTGATACTGATGATGAGGATACTTCACATATATCAGCAATTTCCTTCAAACCAACCAACCAACCAATCTCACGTACTTCAGCCCTTTCTTTATAACTTCCTTACGTTGTGAACATAATTCATATTACTTGTGAATGATTATTTATAGATTAAATAATTTTTTTTATATGTCAAGAAATTTCAGGGATTTTTTGTTATTTTAAATAAAAATAGCCGAATCATATGCTGAAATAGTAGTAGTGAATATTGGTAATAACTAAAAAAAGGTTCGATAACTTTTGTCTCTTTAGAACTGGAATAAGGTTAATTATGATATTGTAGAAGGTTATCTGGCTGTAGTTGAGATAGAGCATAGTATGTTGACAGCTGATGAAAGTTTGCAAAAAAAAAAGGTACTGACGATTGAGCGTTGCGCTAAAAAAATAGGAACATAGCAATAATATATGTTTGATACTTGAGTTATTTCAAATTTTATCAAAAATTCTTATAAATATATATTGTACCCTTGATAAAGAGACTTGAATTTTAATTAAAATTCAAGTCTCTTATTTTTTCTGGAGGAAGGATATATAGATTGAATAAAGCTAGTAAGTAGATTCATATCTGTATTTGATGTTACTAGTAGGCAGGCGATAGTATGTACTTATTAGGATTAGCCATTATAACTCTGTTTGAACAAAGTGTTTGTGATGCTATAGAAGGTCTAAATAGTTTCAAACATAACATTGAGTTAATCCCCCCTACCGTGATTTATCACAATCGATTCATGAAAAATAAGTAGAGATTATTTTAAAAAATAAAATCGCATTTATATTTATCACGGAAAATGAATGGTATCATAGTGGGATTTTTATTATTAGAAAAAAAGTAAAGTTTAATAAAATTTCCCTTATTTCCTAAAATAAGGTTTTATGAAAAATTATATGATATAGTTTAATTAATAATTTTATAAAAAGAATCAATTTCATAAATCATACTTTCCAAGAGCTTAGACTGCTCCTATTATGAAAACTTACGTTTTTAAAAATTATGCTGCTCGAGTATGTGATTGTAATAAAGCATTTAGTCGATCCACTGCTAATCTATAGGCATTATAAATAAACGTCACTAGGTTGAAATGAAGCTTAGCTTTTCTTCCTGTTCTATGACGGACATTGTTTAACTGAAAATATTCTTTTAAATAGGCATTCACACGTTCTACAGCGGTACGTTCTTTATAGAGTTGTTTCCAACGTTCAGAGCCACGTGCTGGATAGGTAAATTTCCGTAAATCTGTGTCACATTTGATTTTGAAAACCTTTTGACAGAGGGAATCATTACGTAATGGACAGGTTGCACATTCCTTTGGTCTTGTGAATTTGAGTGTTCGGTACTTTTCATCGAAGCTGTCATAAAGTAGCTGTGTTCACGTACACATGTCGGTCTAAAATGCTGATCAAATCCAAGATACTCGCCTTCATTGCGGATATTATAGGGAATCACTGCACGCATTTGATACGCGTGTAATTGACGGTAAATGGGCTCAAAATCATACCCTGCATCCAAAATAGTAGTCGTAAAATGCCCTGGAAATAAGTCTTCTATTTTCTTTAAAAGAGGAATCGCGGCTTTACTATCCGACAAATTGCCAGATGTCATGAGGCAAGAGGGGATATATTGGCTCTTGGTTGTCACTGCGAGATGCCCTTTAAAGCTAAACCAAAACGTATTTTTGCCGTCACTGTTCTTTTTGATGCCCCAATTCGGTTCGATGTGCACATCTTGCCACAGTGTCTTCAGTGGTGTATCGAGTTGATGCCTGATTTCTTTTTCATAAGTCGACTGATTGGCTTCGATTTCTGCTTGTTTCGTAAGCCAATCCTCACGTTCCTCTTTTGATTTTCGTTCACGTTTTTGGGGTGGTGCAGGTTCTTTTTTCTCCGAAGGTTTCGCCGCATCGAGTGATTCGAAATGTGTGGCGTCTATAGCGAGATGTTCATCACAAATGAAACCTTCTATAAAGGCTGTTTGAATCAATGTATCTTGCATATGATCGAGCACATCTGATTGACTAATAACGTCGATCATACGCGAATAGGACGCTTCAGATGGAACCACGTCTGAAACGAGAAAACTGCAATCGAATCGAAATAAAGGATCATTGACTAAACGTTTGATTAAATCCTTAATCGTTGGAATCCGCTCGATAATACGAACAATGAGTGACTGTATCATAGCACCGAAATTTAATTCACGTGGGGCACCACATAATGTCTTTTTTGAAAACAACTGAAAAATAGGTTGCACGTCGAAAGTGGCAAAAATCGCATCAAAACGACGGGAACTTTCCATTTCCATTAATTCTTGGATGTCAAATAGGCTCATTTGTTTTACAATAGTCATAGGGCATTCACCTCATTCAGTATGTTAGTTTCGTCGCTATCATTATACCGGATTTGGGGAGGTGCCCGTTTTTTATTGGTTTAGAACCCTTGATACTAAAGGGATTAGATTTATGAAATTAACTCAAAAATATAAAAAAATAAAAAAGGAGTGTTCATCTATGGCAATAGTAACAACAATTAAACATCCAATGATTTCAGGATATATAAAAGGTTTTGTGAAAAAGTATGAGATATCTAAAAGTAAGGCAAAAAATGAGCATAACATTTTTGAAATGTTTATTAATGATTTAGTTTTAAGTACATACTGTAATGATCCTAATGCAAATTACGAAGACATGGAAACTGGAACATCATTTGGAATTGATGGTGTTGCTATCTTTATTAATGATAAATTAGTTGAAAATATTGAAGATGTTAATTATATTTGTGAATCAACTCGAAAGATAGAAGTAAAATTTATATTTACACAAACTAAGGTTTCTGAAAAATTTGACAGAAGCGAAGTTAGGGATTTTTTACAAGGAATAAATAGATTCTTTAACTTTGAATATTGTGAATTAAATGAGGTAAGGAATTCTTGGGAGACAGCCAAATACATATATGATTTAAGTACTAAATTCAAAAGTAATCCCTCTTTAAAACTATATTATGTAGCATTAGCACCTAATAAAATTACATTAAATGATCCAAACTTAGATATACATTTAAAATCAGAAATAATGACAGGGATAAGGGTTTTAAAACAAAAGATTTTATTTGATGATGATAATATTTCAATTAACTTTTTAGGTCTAAAAGAAATACGAGAATTAAATCAAAAAAAGAATAATCAGTCTGAAATTAAATTTAATTTAGATAAACAACCAGTTCCTTATCCAAAAGATAATACAGGGATAATAAAGTCGGCGTATTTTGGATTAATTAAGGTAGAAGATTTCTTAGATATTCTATCTGAAAAACTTGAAGGTGAAAGAAACCTAAGAAAAGGAATATTTGAAGATAACATTCGTGACTATCTAGGAGCAAATGAAAAAGTTGATGTTAACTTAAATATGAAAAACGGGTTAACGGGTGAAAATGCTCATTTATTTGGGCTTTTAAATAATGGAATAACGATAATCGCTGATGAAGTACAAATTATTTCAACCGAAGCAAGTTTAGTAAATTATCAGATTGTAAATGGTTGTCAAACTAGTAATGTAATATTTGAGTCATTAAAAGAAATAAAAGAACGAAATATTTATATTCCTATCAGATTAATTGGTACGGAAGATGAAGATACTAAAAATGCTATAATTAAAGCAACAAATAGTCAGACTGCTTTAAAACCTGAGCAACTCTTAGCTTTAAGGGATGAACAAAAATCATTAGAGGAATATTATAAGGCAAAAAAACATCAAAATAAGTTTGATTTATATTACGAAAGAAGAACGGAACAATATAGAAATGAAGATATCCAAAAGACAAAAATTGTTAATATACCTTTTCAAATCAAAGCGACATCTGCAATGTTTTTAGATTTACCAGATGCAGTTTCTGGACAATACGGGAAAGTGGAACAAAAAACTAGGGGAAAGCTTTTTACAAATACTACTTTACTAAATTCATACTACGTGAGTGGTTTGACATGGTACAGAGTGGAAGCATACATTAGAAATAATGAAGAAGGTAAAAAATATCGTAGAGCACGTTGGCATATTATGATGATTATAAAATATTTAGTAGAAGATGGTCAGGATTTTAAGCCAATTATAGATAAGAAAACAGAATTATTAGCAGAGAAAATAGAAAAAATTATGCTAAGTGATAATGAATCTACAAGATTAATTGAAAAATCATTAGAGATATTAAAAGGATTTTTATATAGTGAGGGAATAATAGATATTAGTGAAGATAGAAAAATATTTGAGAGAAAAGAAACTACAACACAATTAATTGAATTTGTGAAAAATTATAAATGGCTTAGTAGTCATGATAGAGAAAATCAAATTTTATGGGTTGACGATAGACCAGAAAATAATCAATTTGAGCGAAAAGCATTTGAATCTATTGGGATTGAATTTACTTTATCATTATCTACAAATGACGCTTTGTTTCAGCTTGATAACAAACGATTTGCCACTATAATTTCAGATATAGGAAGAAAAGAAGGTCTGCAGGAAGGGTATATTTTACTTGACGAAATAAGAAGGCGCTGTAATGATACACCATTTTTTATTTTTTCGAGCTCTAATTTACCAGAGCATAAACAAAAAGCTCTACAGCATGGAGCTCAAGGAAGTACTAATAATGGACAAGAGCTCTTTCAAATGGTAACAAAGTCACTTTTGACAAAAAAGTAGATTTTACATGATTTATAATAGTTAATTGTTAATCCCTAGAAAATGATTTAAGGTGATTTTCAATTAAATTTTGTAATGATTTCTCAAGTGAAACAGAACGACCATTAATTCCGCACGTTAACATTGTCAATTTTAAAAAATTTAATATCCCCATTTGATACCCCCTCGTATATTAGTAGTAATTTAAGAGTTGAGTTAGAAAGGTTTACTAACAAACTCTTTATCATTTTAAAGATTTATAAGACGTGCATTTTGGACAAAATATGAATGATTTCATATAAGTAATACTTTTATAATAGCCACGATTTTGAATATGCTTGCCTATTTGGATTTGTTATTTAGATATGGTAAGGCACTTGATGAAGTTAATAAACTTTAATGTATAATCAATTATATTTGGAAATTTTAACTCATGAACATAAAACGAAAAAGCATCGAGAGTGATTTCTTGATGCTTTTTCTAGAATTCCTGGAAGCTCTCTAGAAATAGAGCTTCTTTAATTTTTTTCATCTTAACAAATTGCTTTAGAATATCGTATAACTATTTTTGCTCATGTATGTCTATTGTAAGCCCGAAATACAAAAATAAGCGCACCTTATCGGTACGCATGACGAATGGCCAGCTATCTGAGTTTTTTTCAGATAGCTGGCTATTTTGAAC